>NZ_JBIAIQ010000013.1:34097-205149 GCF_042871525.1 Streptomyces sp. NPDC005784 | reverse complement strand
GGTGAGACGACCGCCGGTGCGGAGGATCCCTGTGCGGCGGCCGCCGGTGCGGGGGCTGCCAGTTCGAAGTCCTCCGGTGCGGGGGCCGTCGGTCCGAAGGACTCCCGTGCGGGGGCCGGCAGCTCGAAGGACTCCGCTGCGGAGGATCCCGGTGAGACGACCGCCGGTGCGGAGGATCCCTGTGCGGCGGCCGCCGGTGCGGGGGCTGCCAGTTCGAAGTCCTCCGGTGCGGGGGCCGTCGGTCCGGAAGTGTCCGGAGCGAGCTCCGGGAGCAACAGCTCCATCGTCGTCTCGGACGTGAGTTCCGGCTCGGGCCCGCGGGGGGCCGGGATGACCGGGGTCTGCGCGGCCGGCTCGGGCGTGGCGTCCCGTACGGCCGCCTGGGCCGCCGCGATCAGCGGGTCCTCGTCGTCGGCCGAGGCCGATGCCGAGGCCCTGAGGATCGAACGGCCGCGCAGGACATTGGAGTTGGCCTCGGCGTCGGCGCCGGGCAGGGTCACCGCGGGGGCCGCGCCGGCGAGCCGGGTGGCGGCGGGGACGGTGGACGAGGGCGCGGCAGCGAGCAGTGCCTTCGGGAGGACGACCACGGCGGCCACCCCGCCCTGCTTCTGCTCACGCAGCTTCACCCGTACGCCATGCCGGTGGGCGAGCCGGGCCACCACGTACAGGCCGAGCCCGAGCCCCTCGCCGCTCTCCTGGTCGTACGAATCCTCCGGGTCGAACTCGGAGAGGCGGGCGTTGAGATGACGCATCCGCTCGTCGGTCATGCCGATGCCCTCGTCCTGCACGGAGAGCATCACGTCACCGCTCTCCAGCAGCCAGCCGGAGACCTCGACGGGCACGTCGGGCGGCGAGAACGAGGTGGCGTTCTCCAGGAGTTCGGCCACCAGGTGGCTGATGTCGTCGGCGGCGAACCCGGCGAGGTGCGCGTGCGGGGGCAGCGCGGCGATCCGCACCCGTTCGTACCGTTCGATCTCGCTGACCGAGGCACGGGCGACATCGACGAGCGGGACCGGACCCGCGTGGTGCTGGACGTGCTCGGCGCCCGCGAGAACGAGGAGGTTCTCGCTGTGCCGCCGCATGACGGTGGCGAAGTGGTCGAGCTTGAAGAGGGTGGAGAGGCGGTCGGGGTCCTGCTCGCGCTCCTCCAGGCCCTCGATGACGCCGAGCTGGCGCTCGACGAGGCCGAGGGTGCGCAGCGCGAGGTTGACGAAGGTGCTGTGGATCGTGCCGCGCACCTGCTCCAAGTGGGCTACGGACTCGGCGAGTTCGCCGCGCAGCTTGTCGCGCTCGTCGGCCATCAGCTGGCGCTGGCCGATGAGGTGCTTGCGGTCGCCTTCGAGGGTGGCGAGCCGCTCGTGCAGCGTGGCCGCGTGCGCGTGCAGCGCGTTGACGGAGCGGACGACCTGGGCGAACTCGTCGTTGCGGCCGGTGAACTTGACCGGTTCCTGGGAGCCCGGGTCGGCGGCGAGCCGGGCCGAGCCGAGGCGCAGGACGGCGAGCGGCCGGGTGAGGGTGCGGGCCATGGCCATCGTGACGCCGGCCGCGACGAGCAGCAGGACGCCGAGGAGGGTGATGCGGATCTCCAGTGCGGTGACGTCGTCGTCCCGCAGCTGTTCGAGGCTCTTGGTGCGGTGGTCGTTGAGGGAGGCCTCCGCGCCGCGCATCAGGTCGATCCGGGCGGACAGGGCGGCGTCCAGCTTCTTGGCGCTGGTGCCGAGCGCGGAGTCGGAGAGCTTCGGCTGGCCGGTGAGGTTCGCCAGGTACCGGTCGGCGGAGCCGACGTCGGGGCCGGTGACCGTGGAGTCGTAGGACGCCACGGCCTGCTTGGGCGCGTTCTCGCGGAAGTCGGCGAGGAGCGCGTCGGAGCGGACGCGGGCCTGCTGGGCAGCGGCGCTCAGCACGTCGCGCTGCTTGGTGTCGGCGTCCGACGACGTGCTCGTGGTCGTCATCAGACCCGTGACCGGGTTGTAGACGGTCTGGGTCGTACGCGGGATGCCGAGGGCCGCCAGGAGCAGTCCGCGGGCGGCGGCGGACTGCTGGACGGCGGTGTCCAGCTCGGCGAGGGCGTGCGCGCCGGAACCCGCGCGCGGCGGCATCCGGTCGGCCAGGTCCTCGGCGAGGGCGTGGAGTTCGGTGATGGCCCCGGAGTACGCCCGGTGCGCTTCGAAGGCGGAGCTCTTCCCGGTGAGCGCCGCTCGCCTGAGGGCCGCGATGCCGTCGAGGTCCTTGAGCAGCGCGGAGGGGGCGTCCGCGTCCGCGCGCAGCTCGTCGACCTGCCGGTCGACCAGGGCGCTGCGCTGCTCGGAGGGCGCCTTGGCCTTGGGCCTGCCCGCGGCGACGTACGAGGTGACCTCGTCGCGCTCGTCGGCCAGCGAGTGCGCGAGGGTCAGCGCCTGCTGGGTGCGCTGCGCGAGCGTCACCAGGTTCTGGGAATCGTTCAGTTGTTGCGAGGCGGACAGCACCGTGGGCGCCCCGGCTCCGGCGATGGCGGCCGCGACGACCGCCACGGCCACGATCAGCCGGTTGCGTACGTGGGCGGTCCTGCCCCGGCCTGTGGAGTCGGTGGCGTCGCCGACGGCGCCACCCTCTGTGGAGTTGGAGGCCGTCTTCTTGCCTGTGCGCCTCGGCCGCGTCTTCTGCACCGGTGCTCGCATTCCTGACTCGTGTACCCATTTGGGGCCCGGGTGACGTCCCGTCAATCGCGGCGTCCGCCCGGTACGGCTCCCGACCCTCCCAGTGCCGGTGGGCAGTGGTCCCGCATCATCCGACCCGCCACCCGAAGGAGTGAACATCGGAGGGGAGTTGGCGGGCAAGTCCCTGGCCGCCCGCCGCGGGCGCCCGCGGCGGGCCGGTTGGACGTCCGGGACGCGCTTTGGCAGTATTCGCCGCCACGCGTTGCCGGAGTCGATCATTCCTTGCCAAACCGGGCGCCTGAGCTGCTGGTCCGCATATCGAGCGTTCCCTGCCGACCTTTCGGGGACCTTGTGAAGGGCTCGTGCAGACTGACGGAATGCGCACTGAACTCGTATCGGAGCCCGGGGACCCTGGCCGCCCCAATGAGGACTTCGCATCGGTCGGGCTTCCCGCTTCAGGACAGGGCGGTTCACTGGTCGTGCTCGACGGGGTGACACCTCCTCGGGGCGACTACGGCTGCGTGCATTCGGTCCCCTGGTTCTCCGCTCGACTCGGCGGAGTGCTGACCGAACTGTCCGTTTCGCAGGGGGATTTACCCCTGTCCGAGGTCCTGGCGCAGGCGATTCGCCGCGTCGCCGACGCACACGCCGCCACCTGTGACCTTTCTCACCCGCGCACACCCCAGGCAACCGTGGTCCTCGCGCGGTGGTCCGCGCCGGAGGTCGAATACCTGGTCCTCTCGGACTCGGCCCTGCTGGTGGAATCCCCGGCCGGCGAGGTCACCGTCCTGCTGGACGACCGCCTTTCCCGCCTCCCTCGTGGCACGCTCACCACGGACGCCGTCGCCGACACCGTCGCCCGCAACAAGGAGGGCGGCTTCTTCACGGCGGCCGCGGACCCGTCGGTGGCCTCGCGCGCGGTGACGGGCAGACTCCCCCGCTCCTCCGTCCGCGCCCTGGCGGCCCTCACGGACGGCGCCACCCGCTGGGTGGAGAGGTTCCACGCGGGCGACTGGGCCGAGCTGTTCGCCCTCGTGCGCGAAGAGGGCTCCCTGTCGCTCGTCGAGCGCGTACGGGCGCTGGAGCGCGAGGACGCGCGGGAGCGGTCGCGTCCTCGGCGGGGCAAGACGCACGACGACGCGACGGTGGTGTTCGCGGAGCTGTGAGGAGAGGTGGACGGCGGAGGGGCGGTGGACGGTGGAGGAGCTGCGGACGGCCGTCGGGCGGGAGCTACTTCTCCATGCCGCGGTTCAGCTGATGCAGCAGCCGGGCGAGTTCCGCGACCTCGTTCTGGTCCCAGTGGGCGAGTTGGCGGACATAGCGGGCGCGGCGGGCCTCGCGGACGCTGCTGACGCGGCCGCGGCCCTCTTCCGTGAGATGGACGAGCCAGGCGCGGCCGTCGGCGGGGTCGGGTTCGCGCGCGACCAGGCCCAACTCCTCCAGGGCGCGCAGCTGCCGGGACATGGTGGCCTTGCCGACGCCGATGTAGGCGGCGAGTTCCGTGGCGCGCTGCCGGCCGCACTCCTCCAGACGGACGAGGAGTCCGTACGCGGCGGACTCCAGGTCCGGATGGACCTCGCGGGCCATCTCCCCCTGGCTGGCACGGGCGCGGCGCAGGAACACGGTCAACTCGCGCTCCAGGGAGAGGAACTCGCGCTCCACGCCGCCGTGCGTCGCGCGCCGGTCCACACCATTTCCCGACACACCGGATTCGACCGGACTTCCGCCGTCGTTTCCGCCCTCGTGCACGTCAGCACCCCTGACTCGGTTTCCCGATCCTGAAAGTTTCTGCCAGAACTCGCCGTTGTCGCAGCTCCGCCAGTATTTCGCAGGCGTAGACCAACGGCAGCCTCCGGCCCCTCTTCCACGTCGCCGTCTACGTGCGTAGCTTCTTTATCAGACACTTATCTGCTGGCATGCGCACGCCACCCCAGGCCAAGGACGACCTGATCCCCCCTACGGCACGCGTGCCCGCGCTCTCCCCCCACCGAGTTCCATCGGGCTCCCCCGGGCCCCCGGAGCTCCATCGCCCTTCGGAGGCACGCACATGCCCGTGCACAGATCCGGAACGGCCCACCGCCTGCGAGCGCTCGCGGTAGGAACCCTGCTCGCCGCCTTCTCCCTCCTCTCCACCCTCCCCTCCTCCGCCGCCGACACCCCCGCCCGGGGCTCCGCCCGGATGGGCATGGGGGTCATCGCCCACGACGGTCAGGACGGGACGCCGTCCACCGGTGACGCCACCCAGACGGAAGGCGTGGACGTCTCCGGCTACCAGGGCAACGTCGCCTGGTCGACGCTGTGGAGCAGCGGGGTCAGGTGGGCCTACACCAAGGCGACCGAGGGGACGTACTACACGAACCCGTACTTCGCCCAGCAGTACAACGGCGCGTACAACATCGGCATGATCCGCGGCTCGTACCACTTCGCGACCCCGGACACGACGACCGGTGCCACCCAGGCCAACTACTTCGTCGACCACGGCGGCGGCTGGTCGGGCGACGGCAAGACGCTGCCCGGCACCCTCGACATCGAGTGGAACCCGTACGGGGCCGCCTGCTACGGCAAGACGCAGAGCGCGATGGTCAGCTGGATCAGCAGCTTCCTCACCCAGTACAGGGCCCGTACCGGCCGTGACGCGGTGATCTACACGGCCGCCAGCTGGTGGACCCAGTGCACGGGCGACTACAGCGGTTTCGCCTCCGCCAACCCGCTGTGGATCGCGCGCTACGCCTCCGATCCCGGGACGCTCCCGGCCGGCTGGGGGTACTACACGATCTGGCAGTACACGTCGTCCGGCCCGACGGTCGGGGACCACGACAAGTTCAACGGCGCCCTGGACCGCGTCAAGGCGCTCGCCACCGGCTGAGGCCCGGCACCTCACTGCCGTACGGGATGCCGTACGGCAGTGACGTACCGCGCTGACGTGCACAACTGTCGTACGGCGAAGGCCCGGGCCTCCCTCACGGGACCCGGGCCTTCCCTTCCGGCAGCGTCCGTCACGCCGCTACCGGAACCTCCGGCACAGCGCCGTTCGTAGCCGGCGCCAGTGCCAGCTCCAGGACCTGGCGGACGTCCGTGACGGCGTGGACGTCGAGCTTCTCCAGGACCTCGGCCGGTACATCGTCCAGATCGGCCTCGTTGCGCTTCGGGATGATCACGGTCGTGACACCCGCCCGGTGCGCGGCGAGCAGCTTCTGCTTCACGCCGCCGATCGGCAGGACACGGCCGGTCAGCGACACCTCACCGGTCATGGCCACATCGGTGCGGACCAGCCGGCCGGACAGGAGCGAGGCCAGGGCGGTCGTCATCGTGACGCCCGCGCTCGGGCCGTCCTTGGGGACGGCGCCCGCGGGGAAGTGGATGTGCACACCCCGGTCCTTCAGGTCGCCGACGGGCAGTTCGAGCTCCGCGCCGTGCGAGCGCAGGAAGGAGAGCGCGATCTGCGCCGACTCCTTCATCACGTCGCCCAGCTGACCGGTGAGGGTCAGACCGGCCGCGCCCGTCTCCGGGTCGGCCAGCGACGCCTCCACATAGAGGACGTCACCGCCCGCGCCGGTGACGGCGAGACCCGTGGCGACACCGGGCACCGCCGTACGGCGCTCGGCCGGGTCCTGGGCGGACTCGGGCACGTGGTGCGGGCGCCCGATCAGGTCGCGCAGGTCAGAGTCCTTCACCGTGAACGGCAGCTCCCGGCGCCCCAGTTCGTGCTGGGCCGCGACCTTGCGCAGCAGCCGCGCGATGCCCCGCTCCAGGTTCCGCACGCCCGCTTCCCGGGTGTACTCCCCGGCGAGCCTGCGCAGCGCGCTCTCGTCGAGGACGACCTCGTCCTTCTCCAGGCCCGCCCGCTCCAACTGGCGCGGCAGCAGGTGGTCCCGGGCGATGACGACCTTCTCGTCCTCGGTGTAGCCGTCGAGGCGGACCAGCTCCATACGGTCGAGCAGGGCCTCCGGGATGGCTTCGAGGACGTTGGCCGTGGCCAGGAACACGACGTCGGAGAGGTCGAGTTCGACCTCCAGGTAGTGGTCGCGGAAGGTGTGGTTCTGCGCCGGGTCGAGGACTTCGAGCAGGGCCGCCGCCGGGTCGCCCCGGTAGTCGGAGCCGACCTTGTCGATCTCGTCGAGCAGGACCACCGGGTTCATCGACCCGGCCTCCTTGATGGCGCGCACGATCCGGCCGGGCAGCGCGCCGACGTACGTACGGCGGTGTCCGCGGATCTCGGCCTCGTCCCGTACGCCACCGAGGGCGACGCGGACGAACTTGCGGCCCATGGCGTGCGCGACGGACTCGCCGAGCGAGGTCTTGCCGACGCCGGGCGGGCCGACGAGCGCGAGCACGGCACCGCCGCGCCGGCCGCCGACGACTCCGAGACCGCGCTCGGCACGCCGCTTGCGCACGGCCAGGTACTCGGTGATGCGCTCCTTCACGTCCTCCAGTCCGGCGTGCTCGGCGTCGAGCACGGACTGGGCGCCCCTGATGTCGTACGCGTCCTCGGTCCGCTCGTTCCACGGCAGCTCCAGGACGGTGTCGAGCCAGGTCCGGATCCAGCTTCCCTCGGGCGACTGGTCACTGGACCGCTCCAGCTTCTCGACCTCCTTGAGGGCGGCCTCGCGGACGCTCTCCGGAAGGTCGGCGGCCTCGACGCGGGCACGGTAGTCGTCGGACTCGTCCTCGCCGTCCTCGCCCTTGAGGTCGCGCAGCTCCTTGCGTACGGCTTCCAGCTGGCGCCGCAGCAGGAACTCGCGCTGCTGCTTGTCGACGCCCTCCTGGACGTCCTTGGCGATGGACTCGGCGACATCCTGCTCGGCGAGGTGCTCGCGGAGCTGCTCGGTGGCGAGCTTCAGCCGGGCCACCGGGTCGGCGGTCTCCAGCAGCTCGACCTTCTGTTCGACGGAAAGGAACGGTGAGTAACCGGAATTGTCGGCAAGAGCGGAAACGTCGTCGATCTGCTGCACCCGGTCGACGACCTGCCAGGCGGCGCGCTTGCGCAGCCAGCTGGTGGCCAGGGCCTTGTATTCCTTCACCAGGTCGGCGACCCGGCCGGGCAGGGGGTCGGGCACGGTCTCCTCGACCCGGGTGCCCTCGACCCAGAGTGCGGCACCGGGACCCGTGGTCCCCGCGCCCACCTTCACGCGCCCACGCCCTCGAATCAGCGCGCCCGGGTCGCCGTCGGCCAGTCGGCCGACCTGCTCGACGGTACCGAGCACTCCGGTGCTCGCGTAGGTCCCGTCGATGCGTGGCACCAGGAGTACCTGGGGCTTGCCGGGCGTTGAACGGGCAGCGGCCTGAGCGGCCTCCACCGCGGCGCGTACATCGGTGTCGTTCAGATCCAGCGGAACGACCATTCCGGGCAGCACGACCTCGTCATCGAGCGGCAGCACGGGCAAAGTGAGTGATGCGGACGTCGAAGCCATGATCTCCCCTTCGGCATTCAAGTTGAGCTATGTCGACTCAATGCATGGGAGCCCCGCAATGTTCCCGGGGGACTGTTCGCTGTGAGCGATCACTTCCGATCTCCCGGACCCGTACGGATCGCCGCTGGTCATCCGCCATGCGCGGACCGGGTACCGATCGAGCGACGCGCGGGACCCGGTACCGATCGAGTGGCTGTCGTCGCCGGAACGTCCGGTTCGGTCACGGATCACCTGCTCGCCCGCCACCAGGCCGCACGTGCCACTGCTCGGCCGGCCCGGCTTCTTGCGCCGTCGCTCGGGATGCGGGGTGACCACTTGCCGTTGGAAGGTGGAGTCATGAACCATCACCACTCCCAGCCCACGTTCGACATCGACCGCCGGCTCGTCACGACCGGTGCCGTGCTCACCGCGGCCGGTGCCCTGGTGGCATTCAGCGGCATGGCCATCGCGGCCGTCGCCGTGTTCTCCGCAGGCCGGAGCATGATCCGCGCCATGGACGTGCCTCCGACCCAGCAGGCCGCCATGAAGTGGCGGCAGGCCAAGGAGGCGTCCCTGGCGGGCGTACAGGCATGGCAGTCCGCGTCCGACGCCCAGAACGGGTCGCCCGCCCGCTAGCTAGGCCCTGTGCCGGATATCCCCGGCCGTTGCTGTCGGGCGCCGTCGCTGCGGACCTCGCCCGACGGCCGGGCGCTGCCGTCACCAGCAGCAGGACGCGTGGAACCCGAGGGTCGGCCGTGCGGCCCGCGCCGGCGTGCGGCCACCCGCGCGAGCACACCGGGTGCGGTCGGGTCACGCACGGCGTTCATGGGTGAGCGCGTCGGCCGTCACCCCGACGGCTCAACGGGTCGCCTCGCGTCCGCGACGACAGGGACGCGACGCCCCTGAGCCGATCGGAGCGTCTTCCGATCGGGGAGCCCGCGGCTCAGCGCCGCGCGACCGGCCCGGGGAATCGGTGCCGGTGCCGCTGCCGTACCAGTGGCCAGGTCGCGACGCCGATCGCCAGCGCGATCAGGTGGCCCCCGTCCGTCACGGGGTCGGTCATGAGGATCAGGTCCTGAACGAGGACCGCGCCGAAGCCGATCAGGAGCGGTCGGCGCAGCCAGGGAGAGAGGAGTCCCGCGAGCGAACCGACGCTCGCGGCGACGCCGAAGCTGATGCCGTAGTCGAGCCTGTGCAGTGAGCCGACGGGCAGGACGCCCGCCAGCACCGCCAGACCGACCGGCACTTCGGTGGCCAGCGTGGCCGCCACATGGCCGAGCAGGAAGACACCGGCCGCCCACGCCGTGCCCGTACGACGCTCCAGCGCCGTCAGCACGAGCAGAAAGCCGACCGCGTACGGCGAGGCGATCCCGCCGACGATCCACAGCGCGCTCGCGATCAGTACGAGTACCGGGTGGCGCGCGAGGTGCGCGACGTCCGTACTGGACGCCTGGTGCAGGGCGTGGACGAACGCGGGGTGCGCGTGGTCGGCGAGGTAGGACGTGGCGGCGAGGACAGCCGCGTACCCGAAGGTGAAGGGCGTACCCAGAGGGGTGGGCAGAAGCCGCCGGACAGGGAGTCCGCCGAGCCGGCCGGGGAGTGCACATGGGGCGGAGCCGGAGTCGGTCGCGAGGGCCTGCGCGGTGGTCGGGCCGGGCGCGGGCATGCCCGCCGGTTCGAGCCGGCTCGGCGCTTCCAGTACGTCCACCGATCCGGGCGTGCCCGCCGACCCGAGCATCGGTGTGGCCGTCGACAGGGCCTCAGCCGTGACCTCTGCCGTGGCCGCGGGCGTGGCGCCCGGGGCCGGTTGTGGCGTGGAGCCGTCGCGCTGCTGCGGCATCCCGGGGAGACGGTTCAGGGGAGGTGTGCCCGGCGCCGGCCCGGTGGACGTACCGGCTCGGCCGGTGGGCGCGTCGGCTCGCCCGGTGGTGCTCGGGTCCACAGTGCGTCGCTCCTTCCGTCGCAACCCACCCTTCGCGTCCCCTTTATCGCTGTCTATGACCGGCGCCACGTACAGAACGATTCTCAGCAACTCCTCAAGAAAGGGGCCGAGACGTCGGGGCCTCCACCTGAGATCCCCGGTCCGTCACCGCGTCAACCTCGTACGGCCCGCCGTCACCCCCTGAATCGGAGAACCGCCCCGATCACGCCCCGCGCGGCCCGCCCCGTACGGCGCAGCGGAGCCCGGCCCCGCACCGCCCTGGGTCCGGGCCGCGGGGCCGGACCCGGAGGCCCGGTCCCCGATAATTCCGGCCACCCCTGCCGGCGAAAATGCCAGGATGGCGGCCATGACTGCCTCGTACGACACTCCAGTGGTCATCGACCGCCGTCAGGGCCCGTACGGCGAGGTCGTGCTGCGGAGCCACGGCACTCTGCTGCAGATCATCGCCAACGGGTGCTTTCTGATGGACACCTCCGACGGGCGTTCCGAGCGGCTGCTCGTGGACGCGGCGTACGACGCCCTCGACGGGCGCCCGGAGCCGAGTGTGCTGATCGGCGGGCTCGGCGTCGGGTTCTCGCTCGCGCACGCCGCCGCGGACCCCCGCTGGGGGCGCATCACTGTTGTCGAGCGCGAACAGGCCATCGTCGACTGGCACCGTGACGGCCCCCTCGCCGCGCTCTCGGCGCAGGCGCTCGCCGACCCGCGCACCGACATCGTCGAGACCGATCTCGTGGAATACGTCAATGAGATTTCCGACACGTTCGACGCGCTGTGCCTCGACATCGACAACGGACCCGACTGGACGGTCACCGAGGGCAACGCGGGACTGTACGGGAAGTCCGGACTGGCAAGCTGCGCAAGGGCGTTGAGACCGGGCGGCGTGCTCGCCGTGTGGTCGGCCCAGCCCTCTCCGGAATTTGAAGAATCCTTGCGGAATGCCGGATTCCATCGGGTTCGTACCGAAGAGATCCCCGTTGCCCGGGGCGTTCCCGACCTCGTGTACCTCGCGGTAAGGCCTGGATAGCCGAGGCACGGTGACTGCCCGTACCCTGCTTGCCTGACGCGGATCATTCAAGCGTCAAGCGCAGTCATGGGATCACCCCACGGATTCCGGAAAGCACACTTCAGGGGCGGGCGATGGAGCAGACACACACCTCCCAGAACGGTACGGCGGCGACCCCCGGCGCTCAGCGCCGGGTTTTGGTCGTCGAGGACGATCCGACGATCGTCGACGCCATCGCGGCCCGGCTGCGAGCCGAGGGATTCCTCGTGCAAACCGCGGGCGACGGTCCGGCCGCCGTCGACACCGCCGAGGCCTGGCAGCCCGATCTGCTGATCCTCGACATCATGCTGCCCGGCTTCGACGGTCTGGAGGTCTGCCGTCGTGTGCAGGCCGCCCGCCCGGTGCCGGTGCTGATGCTCACCGCGCGCGACGACGAGACCGACATGCTGGTCGGGCTCGGGGTCGGCGCCGACGACTACATGACCAAGCCTTTCTCCATGCGCGAGCTGGCCGCTCGGGTGCACGTCCTGCTCCGCAGAGTCGAGCGCGCGGTCGTCGCGGCCTCCGCTCCGCGCAGCGGCATCCTGCGCCTCGGCGAGCTGGAGATCGACCACGCGCAGCGCCGGGTGCGGGTCCGCAGCGAGGACGTGCACCTCACTCCCACCGAATTCGACCTCCTCGTCTGCCTCGCGAACACCCCGCGTGCCGTACTCTCGCGCGAGCAGCTTCTCGCCGAGGTGTGGGACTGGGCGGACGCCTCCGGTACCCGGACCGTCGACAGCCACATCAAGGCGCTGCGCCGCAAGATCGGCGCCGAGCGGATCCGCACGGTGCACGGCGTCGGCTACGCACTCGAGACCCCGACTCCCTGAGCCGGGCCTCCGTAGGAACGTCGGGACCCGCGTGATCGGGAACCGCGTGAGGGGCTGATGTGATGAGCGGACTCGGAGAACGGGAACGCAGGCTCGGCGAGCGAGGACGCGGACTCGGCGAGCGCGCGTCCGGTGAGCGCAGGGGCACGGGCTCCTGGGGTGACGTGCGGCCCTTCTCGATCAACACCAAGCTGGGCGCGCTGGTCGTCATCTCCGTGCTCATCACCACGGGTCTGTCGATGATCGCGGTGCACACCAAGACGGAGCTCCGCTTCATCACGGTCTTCTCGATGATCGCCACCCTGCTGATCACGCAGTTCGTGGCGCACTCGCTGACCGCGCCGCTGGACGAGATGAACGCGGTGGCCCGCTCCATCTCGCACGGCGACTACACCCGCCGGGTGCGTGACGACCGGCGGGACGAGCTGGGCGTCCTGGCCCAGACGATCAACCTCATGGCCGACGAGCTGGAGGCCCAGGACCGTCAGCGCAAGGAGCTCGTGGCGAATGTCTCGCACGAGCTGCGCACCCCCATCGCGGGGTTGCGCGCGGTCCTGGAGAACGTCGTGGACGGCGTCTCGGCCGCCGATCCCGAGACGATGCGCACCGCGCTGAAACAGACGGAGCGCCTCGGGCGGCTGGTGGAGACCCTCCTCGACCTGTCCCGGCTGGACAACGGCGTCGTACCGCTGCGCAGGCGCCGCTTCGAGGTGTGGCCGTATCTGTCCGGCGTACTGAAGGAGGCCAACATGGTCGCCTCCGCGCGCGCGGACCTCAGCTCGGGCTCCGGCGGCGGCCACACCCGCACGGACGTCCATCTCCACCTCGACGTGTCCCCGCCGGAGCTGACGGCGCACGCGGACCCGGAGCGGATCCATCAGGTCGTCGCGAATCTCATCGACAACGCGGTCAAGCACAGCCCGCCGCACGGCCGGGTGACGGTGCGGGCACGGCGGGGCGACCATCCCGAGTCACTGGCCCTGGAGGTCCTGGACGAGGGACCCGGTATCCCGAAGTCGGAGTGGCACCGCGTCTTCGAACGGTTCAACCGGGGCGGGGTGCCCGCGCCGCACGGTCCGGGCAGCGACGGCGGCACGGGCCTGGGCCTGGCCATCGCCCGGTGGGCGGTCGATCTGCACGGCGGCCGGATCGGTGTGGCCGAATCTCAGCGGGGTTGCCGGATCCAGGTCATCCTTCCGGGACTCCCTTCTCTGCCAAGTTGACGTAAAGTTCGAACCGGAGCCGCAAGATCCATCGCTGTCGCCGTCGGCGTACACGTGTGATCAGGCACGGGACCGTGTGAAGGGTGCCGCGGCCCTCGGTCGACGTACCCAATCCGAAGCGGAACCCCGCTTGTTTCCCGCCATTTCCATGGGCGAAACACGGATTCCGATGTGACTTACACGACGTTGGACCGGCCCGGCCTGACCTTCTCGGCCAGGGAGGCGTAGCCTTTATTCCCGCTGTCCATCACCTTGTGAAGCGGAAGAGGGCGGTTGCCGCCGTGTCGCCACAGTCCCCCAGTAACTCGAGTCTCTCGACCGATGACCAAGCCGCCGGGAAGAACCCCGCGGCCGCCTTCGGTGCCAACGAGTGGCTCGTCGACGAGATCTATCAGCAGTACCTCCAGGACCCGAATTCGGTAGACCGAGCCTGGTGGGACTTCTTCGCCGATTACAAGCCCGGGGCGCCAGCCGCCTCGGCTCCGGCGGGTACTGCGGCCGCGGGGGCCGCAGGGACCACCCCGGCCGCTCCGGCCGCCCCCGCGCCGCCCGCGGCGCGCCAGGCTCCCCCCCAGCCAGCCCCGGCCGCGCCCGCTCCGGTGGCCGCTCCCGCGGCCCCGAAGCCCGCTGCCGCCGCCCCGGCTCCCGCGAAGGCCGCTCCGGCCGTCGCGAAGCCGCAGGCCGCTCCGGCCGCCGAGGCGCCCGAGGGCCCGGAGTACGTGACCCTGCGCGGTCCCGCCGGTGCCGTCGCGAATAACATGAACGCCTCGCTGGAGCTGCCCACGGCCACGTCCGTGCGCGCGGTCCCGGTGAAGCTGCTCTTCGACAACCGCATCGTCATCAACAACCACCTGAAGCGCGCCCGGGGCGGGAAGATCTCCTTCACCCACCTCATCGGGTACGCGATGGTGCAGGCCATCAAGGCCATGCCGTCGATGAACTGGCACTACGCGGAGAAGGACGGGAAGCCCACCCTCGTCAAGCCGCCGCACGTCAACTTCGGCCTCGCCATCGACCTGGTGAAGCCCAACGGTGACCGCCAGCTCGTCGTCGCGGGCATCAAGAAGGCCGAGACGCTGAACTTCTTCGAGTTCTGGCAGGCCTACGAAGACATCGTCCGCCGCGCCCGTGACGGCAAGCTGACGATGGACGACTTCACCGGTGTCACGGTCTCGCTGACCAACCCCGGCGGCCTCGGCACCGTCCACTCGGTCCCGCGTCTGATGCCCGGACAGTCGGTCATCATGGGCGTCGGCTCGATGGACTACCCGGCGGAGTTCCAGGGCACCTCCCAGGACACCCTGAACAAGCTCGGCATCGCGAAGGTCATGACGCTCACGTCGACCTACGACCACCGGGTCATCCAGGGCGCCGCCTCCGGCGAGTTCCTGCGCATCGTCGCGAACTCCCTGCTCGGCGAGACCGGCTTCTACGACGAGGTCTTCGAGTCGCTGCGGATTCCCTACGAGCCGGTCCGCTGGCTCAAGGACATCGACGCCAGCCACGACGACGACGTCACGAAGGCCGCCCGTGTCTTCGAGCTGATCCACTCCTACCGGGTCCGCGGCCACGTCATGGCCGACACCGACCCGCTGGAGTACAAGCAGCGCAAGCACCCCGACCTCGACATCACCGAGCACGGCCTCACCCTCTGGGACCTGGAGCGCGAGTTCGCCGTCGGCGGCTTCGCGGGCAAGTCCCTGATGAGGTTGCGCGACATCCTCGGTGTGCTGCGCGACTCGTACTGCCGCACCACCGGTATCGAGTTCATGCACATCCAGGACCCGAAGCAGCGCAAGTGGATCCAGGACCGCATCGAGCGCCCGCACACCAAGCCGGAGCGCGAGGAGCAGCTGCGCATCCTGCGCCGCCTGAACGCGGCGGAGGCCTTCGAGACCTTCCTGCAGACGAAGTACGTCGGCCAGAAGCGCTTCTCCCTGGAGGGCGGCGAGTCCGTCATCCCGCTCCTCGACGCCGTCATCGACAGCGCCGCGGAGTCCCGCCTGGACGAGGTCGTCATCGGCATGGCCCACCGCGGCCGGCTGAACGTCCTCGCGAACATCGTCGGCAAGTCGTACGCGCAGATCTTCCGCGAGTTCGAGGGCAACCTCGACCCGAAGTCGATGCACGGCTCCGGCGACGTGAAGTACCACCTGGGCGCCCAGGGCACCTTCACCGGTCTGGACGGCGAGCAGATCAAGGTCTCGCTGGCCGCCAACCCGTCCCACCTGGAGACGGTCGACCCGGTCATCGAGGGCATCGTCCGCGCCAAGCAGGACATCATCAACAAGGGCGGCACGGACTTCACGGTCCTGCCCGTCGCCCTGCACGGTGACGCGGCCTTCGCCGGCCAGGGTGTGGTCGCCGAGACGCTCAACATGTCGCAGCTGCGCGGCTACCGCACGGGCGGCACGGTCCACATCGTCATCAACAACCAGGTCGGCTTCACCGCCGCCCCGGAGTCGTCGCGCTCCTCCATGTACGCCACCGACGTGGCCCGCATGATCGAGGCGCCGATCTTCCACGTGAACGGCGACGACCCCGAGGCCGTCGTCCGTGTCGCGCGGCTGGCCTTCGAGTTCCGCCAGGCGTTCAACAAGGACGTCGTGATCGACCTCATCTGCTACCGCCGCCGCGGACACAACGAGTCCGACAACCCGGCGTTCACGCAGCCGCTGATGTACGACCTGATCGACAAGAAGCGCTCGGTGCGCAAGCTCTACACCGAGTCCCTGATCGGTCGCGGCGACATCACCCTCGAAGAGGCCGAGCAGGCGCTGCAGGACTTCCAGGGCCAGCTGGAGAAGGTCTTCACCGAGGTCCGCGAGGCCGTCGCGCAGGTGCCCGAGGCTCACATCCCGGACGTCCAGGCCGAGTTCCCGGTCGCCGTGTCCACCGCGGTCTCCCAGGAGATCGTGAAGCGGATCGCCGAGTCCCAGGTCAACATCCCCGACAACGTCACCGTGCACCCGCGGCTGCTCCCGCAGCTCCAGCGCCGTGCGGCGATGATCGAGGACGGCACGATCGACTGGGGCATGGGCGAGACCCTCGCCATCGGTTCGCTGCTCCTGGAGGGCACGCCGGTCCGGCTGTCCGGCCAGGACTCGCGCCGCGGCACCTTCGGTACGCGTCACGCGGTGCTGATCGACCGGGTCACGGGCGAGGACTACACCCCGCTCCAGTACCTCTCGGACGACCAGGCCCGCCTGAACGTCTACGACTCGCTGCTCTCCGAGTACGCGGTCATGGGCTTCGAGTACGGCTACTCGCTGGCCCGCGCGGACGCGCTGGTCATGTGGGAGGCGCAGTTCGGTGACTTCGTCAACGGCGCGCAGACGGTCGTCGACGAGTACATCTCGGCCGCCGAGCAGAAGTGGGGCCAGACGTCCGGCGTCACCCTGCTGCTCCCGCACGGCTACGAGGGCCAGGGCCCGGACCACTCCTCGGCCCGTATCGAGCGCTTCCTCCAGCTGTGCGCGCAGAACAACATGACGGTCGCCCAGCCGACGCTCCCGTCGAACTACTTCCACCTCCTGCGGTGGCAGGTGCACAACCCGCACCACAAGCCGCTGGTGGTCTTCACCCCGAAGTCGATGCTGCGCCTGAAGGCGGCGTCCTCGAAGGCGGAGGAGTTCACGTCGGGTCAGTTCCGCCCGGTCATCGGTGACGACTCCGTCGAGGCGTCCGCCGTGCGCAAGGTCGTGTTCTGCGCCGGCAAGCTGTACTACGACCTGGAGGCCGAGCGGAAGAAGCTCGGCAGCACGGACACGGCGATCATCCGTATCGAGCGCCTGTACCCGCTGCCGGGTGCCGAGCTCCAGGCGGAGATCGCCAAGTACCCGAACGCCGAGAAGTACCTGTGGGCCCAGGAGGAGCCGGCGAACCAGGGTGCCTGGCCGTTCATCGCGCTCAACCTGATCGACCACCTGGACCTGGCGGTCGGCGCCGACGTCCCGCACGGCGAGCGTCTGCGCCGCATCTCGCGTCCGCACTCCTCCTCCCCCGCCGTCGGTTCCGCGAAGCGGCACCAGGCGGAGCAGGAGCAGTTGGTGCGTGAGGTGTTCGAGGCGTAGGCCTCCGGCACACCACCGACAGGCCTGGCCTGTACGGCTTCGGAGACCCGGTTCCCTTTCGAGGGGGCCGGGTCTCCGGTTTGTGCGGCGGGCCGGCCCGGATCAGGTCGTCAGGGGTTCGAAGTCCCAGCAGGGGCGTACGCGGGCTCGCGCGGCGCGGGTGCGGGGGTGGTCGGGGCCGATTGCCGCCGCCAGGTCGTCGAGGGCCCGTGCCTCCAGACGGTCGGCCTCGGTGCGGTGGCCGGTGGCCCGCAGGTCGGCGCAGAGGGCGATACGGGCGGCCAGCGTCAAGGGGTGCGAGGCGCCGAGGACTTCGCCCGCCTCAGCCCTGGACAAGGTGTCCCGGCCCATCGCGAGGGCCGTCTCGTGGTCACCGGCGAGTGCGGCCGAGGCGGCTGCGTTGAGGGCGCAGCCGAGCGCCCAGGGGTGGCCCGGTCCGACCGCTCGCGCCATGACGGCCGACGCGTGGTCGGCCAGGACCACGGACGCCTCCCGTTCGCCGACCGCACGCAGGATCAGGGCCTTGTTGGCATGGGCCCCGGCAACGTACGGATGCGTGGGACCCAGCATGCGTTCGTAGCGGGCGACGACGGACTCCATGGTCTCGCGTGCCTCGGTGAGGTCCCCGTGCTCCCGCGAGAAGCAGCTGTGGGCGGTGGCGAGGATCAGGCTCAGCGGGTCGTCCTCGCCGACGACCCACTCACCGCGTGCACGCACGGACGCGAACAGGGAACCGGCCTCGGCGAACTGCCCCGCCTGGTCATGGCACATGGCCAGGTTGTGCTCGGCCTGCAGGGTCTGCGGGTGATCGCGTCCCATCTGCGCACGGTGCCGTTCCACGCAGTCCTTCTGAGCAGCGAGGGCTTCCCGCGCTTTGCCCAGGAGACGCAGATCGATGGCGTAGAACGTCTCGGAGAGCAGTGTCCAAGGGTGGCCACGACCCAGGACCTGGTAGCGGGCGTGCAAAGTGCTCCGGTCGGTGTCCAGCGCGCCCTTGTAGTCGCCGAGCAGGCGCAGCGAGACCGCCAGGTTGTTCCGCGCGGCCAGAACGTCCCGGTGGTTCTCGTCCTCGAGGAACTCCTCGTTGGCGTCGCAGACCTCCCGCGACAGGCCGTACGCCTCCTCGTAACGACCCAGAGCCCGTAGGTCCGCCGCAAGGCCGGCCGCGGCGCGCAGGTACAGCTGCGGGCCCGCTCCGCGGTTCCGGGTGCCCCGGTGGCGCTCGGCGGCGGAGCGGCTCACGGTCTCGCTGTGCCGGTAGTCACCGACCGCGCGCAGGAGGTTGGCGTAGTGGTGGCTGAGGTCCCACAGTCGGGGATGGTCCGCGCCGAGGCGTGACTGCCAGGCGGGAACCGCCTGTTCGGCGAGGCGAAGCCCGGTGGCGTACTCACCGAACAGGTAGAGGTAACGCAAGCAGTCGAGAACCAGATTCAGCGAGGCCGGGTCTGTGTCGTACAGGGCGTCGGCGTACTCCAGATGAGGAACAATCTCGGCGTAGACAGGCCACGACTCGGGGTCGCCCGGTCGGCCTCGAGCTGTCGCGGCGAGCGAGGCGCGGGCCGCGGCAGCATATTCCTCGGCTACTTCTGCCGACATGTCCTGACGGGTCACCTGATGCACTATCCGGTGCAAGTACAGGACGGTCGCCTGGGACTCCAGCCGGGCCACTGAGTACTGCGACAGTTTCCGGATCGTCCTGTCCCACAGGTCTGTGTCGTTCATGAGTCCGACCAGGGCCTCCGGCCGTGCTCCGGCCGGCACGCCCCGCAGGAGGCGCACGGGTACGGAGCCCGGCGAGAAGAACGCGCACAGGCGCAGCAGGTCGACGGATTCGGGAGCGGTCTCGCGGAGCCTGTTCAGGAGGATCGCCCCGGCGGTCTGGTAGGTGACCGGGAAGTCCGCGGAGACGGCGAGGATGTCGCGGTCGGCGCCGCCTTCCAGCAGGGCGATGTACTCCTGGACCGGCAGGCTCGAATCGTTCAGCCAGCCCGCTGTCTGGTCGAGCAGGAGGGGCAGGTCCTCCAGGGCTTCGGCGAGTTGGTACGCCTCGTCCGTGGTGAGCCGGGGCGCGCGGCGGCGGATGAAGTCGATGGATTCGCCTCGGTCGTAGAGCGGAACCTCCAGCAGGTCGACACCGTGGAGCGCCCAGTCGGAGTTACGACTGGTGATCAGGACATGACCGGTTCCACTCGGTACCAGGCCGGCCATTCCGTCGACTTCGTCGGCACTGTCCAGGACGAGCAGCCAGCGCCGGTGCGGCACACCGCGGCGCAGCGCCTGCTGGACGGCGCGGATGCGTTCGCCGTACTCCTGGCCCGTTCTCAGCCCCAGCGCCGGGGCGAGCTGGGCGAGTCGCTCACGAAGCGTGCCGAGCTGGTCGGCGGTCGCCCACCACACGACGTCGTACTCGGAGCCGAACCGGTAGATGTACTCGGCGGCCAGCTGTGTCTTGCCGACACCCGACATGCCGCGCAGCGCCACCGTGCCGGATTCCGCGTCCCGAAGCCGCGTGCCCAGTTCGTCGAGCAGCGCGTCGCGGCCGGTGAAGTCGGTGTTGCGGCGCGGCACACCGCCCCAGACGGCTGGGTCGTCGGCGGGGAAGCGTGGACCCGAGCGGTCGGCGTCGTCCGGCAGGGGTGAGGTCGGCAGGCCCAGACGGATCAGCAGACGCCGCTCGGCCTCCTGGGCACCGAGCCCCGACAGGTCGACCGGTTCGAGTGCGGCCACCGCTGACGGCAGGGGCGACGCCGTGACCATGACGGGGACGAAGCGGTCTGCGTTCGGGACGACGACCTCGCGCAGGGCCGTGTTCCAGTCGTCGTGACCGCGCGGTCCGCTCCGGAAGTACCCCGCGTGCGGGATCAGGAGCACCGAGCCGGACGTCAGCAGGTACTCACGAAGTGAGTCCGCCGTGGACATGACTTCCGGCGGATCCCAGCGGTGCAGCGCGACCGCCTGACCGCGCCGCTCCAGCCGGTCCGCGATCCATGCGGCCCAGCCCCGGTTGAATCCGGCATAGCTGATGGTGACGGTCTGGGCGCCGGTTCTCACGGGGACGGACGCGGGCTCGGTGGTGACGACGGTCGACGGCTCGGCATCGCGTGTCCGTGGCTGCCGTCGGTGGGGCGCGGGCCCCGACTGCCGGGCGCGTACGACCTCCGCGAGCTGGGCCGCCGGAGCGCGGCCCGGGTCCCGTTCCCAGATCTCCGAGCGCAGTTCGGCCTTGCGGACGGGCACGCCCCACTGGTTGCTGACCGTCAGCCACAGCGCGGCGGGACCGGGGATCGAGCCGGTGGAGACACGGAAGGCGGCCGGGCCGTAGGTGCCTCCGAACCGGTGCAGGACGACGCTGGGGTCGTCCAGTGCCGTACAGACGAAGTGCGGGGAGCCGTCGAGGGCGACGGTGAAGGTGAACTCCTCGTCGGGGTAGGGCCATCCGGGATCTCCGTCGTCCGCGGGCAGCGGTCCGCGCAGGTCGACCGTGACGAGGTAGTCGCAGTCGGTCTCGGCGCGGTGCGGCCAGGCGACGACGGGTTCGATGAGGAGAGGGAGCCCTTCGGGGGCGGGCGGGGGACTCATCGCGCTCCGCCTTTCCCGGCTTCCCGGGCCGTGAGTCGCAGCGTGGTCAGGGGGTGACCGTAGTAGTGGAACATGAAGGCGTACAGCAGTCGCAGGATCCGTTTCTGGCCCACCTCGTCCACCAGGCCGTCGTCGTCGCGGATGGGTGGGACGGCGGACGGCGGGCCGAAGTCCTCGGCCGCGCGGGCTCTGAAGGACAGCAGGGTGTGGGTGACGGGCCGGTGGGGGTGTTCGGCGACCTGCTCGACGAGGCCGCGCACCAGCACGCGGGCCTCCTTGTCGCCGACCTGGCCCGCGGTGACGATGCAGCCGCCGGCCCCCTTGCGCAGGAAGAGTTCGGCGAAACCGCGCAACGCCTGCTCTCCTTGCGCACTGTTGAGGACGGCCCGCCCGGAGTGACAGGCGTTGAGGCACACCAGGGAGCGGTCGGCGCGCAGGGCGCCCATGGCCTGGCCGTTCAGCTCGGCCCAGGTGCGGTTGCCGAGGGTGAGGCGCGGGACGGTCTCGCCGTACGTGCCGTGGCAGCCCATGTAGACGAGTCCGGTGGGTTCGCCCGGGGTGTCGAGGGCCTGGAGGAACGTGCTCATCCTGGCGTGGAGTTGGTGGGCGTACGGGCGGAAGACCCGTCCGTCGTCGGCCATTTCGTGGTGAAGGTAGCCGAGTACGCGACCGCAGCAGTCCGTGGTCTCGCGGGGCAGGTCGTGACCGCTGTCGTGCACGGTCGTCCACCGGGACATGACCACTTGAGCGCCCAGCCATGCCTCGCGGAGTCCCCGCGCCCGGTCCTCGGGCAACAGGAAGAGTTCCCAGGGGAGTTCGTAGCCCGTGTCGTCCCAGACGAGGAGCCGCAGGGTGGCGCCGTGCCGGGCACGGACGCGGTTCAGCCAGTCGCCGAGCTCCGGCTGGTTGCGCGACCACAGATGGATGGCGTGCAGAACATCGGCCGGGTACTCGCCGTCGCGGCGGATGTTGCCCAGACCCGCTCCGGGGGCGTTCAGCCGGGGCGATTCGGCCGCGCCCCGGACAGTGAGGTCCCCGCACCAGCCGGTCACCCGGTAGGCGTCGCGGCCCGCGCCGTCGTGGGCGCGGACCAGGTAGAGCACGGCGTCCCCGTCCTGGAGACGCCGGTACGGATGCGCGACGGCGCCTCCGACACCGAACCCGGCCTCGCGTGGCTGCCGGAGGTTGCGCAGGGAGGCGGGGGCGCGGCGGGCCGCCTCCTTCAGACCGGGCAGCGCTGCCCGGCGCACCATGGATCCGGTCCCGGAGAGCCATCGGGCGCCGTGTTGTGCGTCAGCTCCCATGGCCCTCCCGTCCCTCGACGACGGTGGCGTCCAGCGTCTCCGCCAAGGCGAACGGGAGGTCCCCGTACGGCGTTCGTGCCGCGTCGACCACCGCCACACGCAGCCTGCCGCGGTCCAGGGCGGCGAGGGGCGCGGCCGCGGCGAGGCTGTCCTCGACACCCTGTGCGCCCACGGGCCCGCGCAGCCGGCCGGTGTGGCTGGCCCGCAGCGGAACGTTGCCGCGACCGTCGGTCACCACCACCAGCCAGGCCTCCGCGAGGGCGCTGCCCTGGAGGCGAAACGCCTGGCGCAGCGCCCGTCCGGCCTGTTCGATGCCGTGGGCGAGCGGTGTGGCCCGCCCCTTGGCCCGGTACAGGGCGGCCAGCACCCTCGGGTCGAGCACGCCGCGCGCGGCGAACGATTCGGCACGCAGCTCGTCCCTCGCGTCGGCGCCGCCGACCTCGACGACATGGAGGGCGGCCCGCGTGGTGTAGGCCCACTGGAGGAACGGGGTGAGCGCGTCCTGCCAGTCCCAGTCGCCCCGGCAGGTGTGGTCGAGGAGGAGGGTGAGCAGGCGTTCGGGGGCAGGGGCACGGATGTTGCTGTGCAGGTCGACGGGGGTGACGGTGAACTCCGTGTGGCCCCGGACCCGTTGGTGCATGGCGGCCTCCCGTACGGTCCGCACCAGTGCGAGGTCCCGCAGGTCTCTCGCGCGCCGGGTGCCCACGACGGCACCGCGCGCCGAACCGGGCCCGGAGCGCCGTTGCCAAGGGTTGCGCAGCGGTGTGAACTCGCGCAGCGCCGCCGCCTCGTCCTCCGGGTACGGCGTGCCGGCCGGAGCGCCCGGCGCCGGGCCGACTCCCTGGGCGGGGCCCGACGCGAGCAGCGGTGCCTCGTCCGCCGGGCGGGGCCTCTTCTCGCTTCGGGCCCCCCGGGGCGCGGTGTCGCCGGGTGGCGGCAGCGGTGGGGGCGGCGGGCGGGGCGTCCCGTCGTCCGTGCGGTCGGAGGCCTGCGGTGTCTCGGTGATCCGCAGCCCGATGAGCCGCGCCGCCTCGTCGCAGTGCGCCGCCGTCACCTCGCGTTGCCCGCCCAGGGTGGCGAGCGCTCTCGCGAGCCGGGCCAGGGCGAGGCTGCGGCGCGGGCCGGCGCCGGGACCGACGATCTCTTGTACGCGAGTGACGGCTTCGTCCGTGCTGACGGCCAGCGCGCCCGGCACGGAGGGCGTCTTGTGAGGCCATTCCGCCGGGACCGTGCGCAGTCCGGGCACGGCGAGCCGCAGTGCGAAGCGGTCGAGGAGGTGCGGGGTGACGCGCCCCGCGTCCTCGGAGCGGCACACCGCGAGCCAGCGGGCCCGTGGCCGGTCCAGGAGCCGTAGCCCCGGCTGTTCGACGCAGACGACGTCGGCGCCGAGGAGCTGCACGGCGGCCCTCGTGCCGGCGAAGCTGAGATGGGCCAGATCCGGCACTACGGCCAGGGGTGGCGGACCCGCGGCGGCGACGAGGGGGCCGGGCACGACGGTGAACGCGATGCCGTCCCGTTGCCGTTCGAGCCGGGAGGTGGTCCACAGCTCCTCGTCGCGGGTTGCGGCGCCGAGCGGGATGCGGGCGGCGGGGGGTCCCGGCTCGCCCAGGATCGCGGCGAAGAGCCCGGCGACCGGGCGGACGAGCCGCGGCTCCAGGTCGAAGAGCAGCACGCCGGACAGGGCCGGGTCGAGGGCGGCGCACCGGAAGGCGCGCTCCAGCCGTCGCACGTCGTCAGGCGGTTCGGAGGCCGTGAGGGTCATCGGGCGGGTTCAGCCGGCGTCGAAGAGGTCTCTGATCCGGTCATGGTCCTTGGACCCCCAGTCGAAGGTGCCGTTGTGGGCGGCCTCGGGCCGGCGATGGCGCAGGGCGAGTGGCAGGACCCGGAGCAGATGGTCCGGGGTGACGCGGTCGGAACCGTCCAGAGCGGCAAGGGCTCGGGCGGCCTGGACGGCGACGATCTCACCGCGCTGCCCTACGGCGTCGAGCCGCCCGGCCGCCTCGGCGCACAGCCGCATGACGCGGTCGGGAACGTCGACCTGTGGGAGCCGTGACCTGGCGGTCTCCAGACGGTCGCGCACGGCGGCGTTGTCCCGCTCGGCCTGCG
This sequence comes from Streptomyces sp. NPDC005784, assembly GCF_042871525.1. Classification (NCBI taxonomy): domain Bacteria; kingdom Bacillati; phylum Actinomycetota; class Actinomycetes; order Kitasatosporales; family Streptomycetaceae; genus Streptomyces; species Streptomyces sp. NPDC005784. The sequence continues at coordinate 181,021 of NZ_JBIAIQ010000013.1, read as the reverse complement.
CGAGCCACTCGGAGGTGTCCAGGGACCGCTCCTCCTCGAAGGCCAGGACCGTGCGGATCATGCGGTGCCGGGCCTCCGCGTCCAGATCCGTGGCGCTCACCATGAGCCCGAACCGGTCCAGCAACTGCGGTCGCAGTCCGCCCTCTTCGGGGTTCATGGTGCCGACGAGACCGAAGGCGAGCGGCTTTTCGGTGGCCATCCCCTCGCGCTGCACGGTCAGCACTCCGGTGGAGACGACATCGAGGATGATGTTGACGACGTGGTCGTCGAGCAGGTTCACCTCGTCCACGTAGAGGATTCCCTTGTCGTGCGCCTCCTCGAGGAGTCCGGGCTGTTCGAGGGTCTCACCACGGATCAGGGCGTCGAGCCGCCAGCCTCCGACGACCCGGTCGTCGGTCGCGTTGATGGGCAGGGTGACCGGCAGTTCCCCGTGCGCCATGAGCCCGAAGCCTCGTACCAGGGTGGACTTGGCCGTACCGCGCTGCCCGGACATGAGTACACCGCCGATGCGGGGCGCCACCCGGTTGAGCTCCAGGGCCAGCTTCAGGCCGTCCTGTCCCACGACACGGCTGTACGGCAGGATCGACCCGCGCCAGCGCCTCTCCCGTGGCGCGGCGCCGCTCATGAGGCGGCCCCGGCCGCGCCCCCCGCCGCTTCCGGTCTGCCGGAGGCCTGCCATCGGAAGGTGATCTGCAGCTGCGCCTCCGCGCCGCTCTTGACGAGGGCCGCCACACCCGCGTCGACCTTGATGGAGAGCTGCATCTCGATCTCGTCGGGCCGCAGGCTCGCGTCAAGATCCTCGAATCTCCGTACGGCCTGTGCGGCGCACCGGCGTGCCAGGTCCAGTCCGTCGGTGTAGACGTCGCGGGCGACCTCGACGACACGGCGAGCGGCTCCTTCTCGCGTGTCCTCGTCTCCGTAGACGAGGTCGAGGCCGTCGGTGGCCAGGTCCGTTCCGACTTCGACAGGGATGGGTCCGTCCGCGCCCGCCGGGACAGGCCCCACTAAGATCACCACGCGCCCCCCTGGTCCAACTCTCGCGCATTGCATGGTCGTTGTGAGAGATCTGGGTCATTCCCCGGCACACGGACGGTTATGCGCACCGGGGATCGGCATCGTGGGATCAGGTGGACAGTGGCTCGAAATCCCAGTAGGGCCGGTTGCGGGAGCGGGCCGAGATGGTGTGGACATGCCGGGGACCCAGCGTGGCGTCCAGGTCGGCGAGGGCTTCCTGTTCCGTCTTCTCGGCCTGGCGGCCGTCCCGCAGGGCCCGTAGGTCGGCGGCGAGGGCGATACGGGCGGAGAGTGTCAGCGGGTGGGTGCGGCCGAGCGTCTCGGTGGCCCGGGTGACCGACTCCTGGCTGAGGGCGGCGGCCCGCTCCGGGTCGCCGACCAGGTTGCGCAGGGCGGAGGCGTTGATGGCGCAGCCCAGCGTCCAGGGGTGGCCCTCACCCACCGCCGCGGTCATGCCGGCCAGCGCCTGTTCGATGACGACATGGGCCTGGTCCCGTTCGCCGACACTGCGCAGCACCAGGGCGTGGTTGGCGCGGACACCGGCGATGTAGGGGTGCCCCTCGGCGAGCATCACCTCGTACCGGGCGACGACGGACTCGCCGAGTTCCCGCGCTTGGTCGATGTCGCCGTGCTCACGCGTGAAACAGCTGGTGGAGGCGGCGAACCTCAGCGTCTGCGGATCGGTCTCGCCGAGGGCGCGCTCGCAGCGCTCCAGTACCCGGGCGAGCAGGGTGCCCGCCGCGGCGCGGTCTCCGGTGCGGTAGTGGCACAGGGCGAGGTTGTGTTCGGCCTCGAGGGTCTGCGGCGCGTCGGCCCCCATGACGAGGCGGTACTCGCGGACGTTCTTGGCCTGGATCGACTCGGCCTCGGTGTAACGGCCGAGCAATCGCAGATCCATGGCGTACGAGAGCTCGGAGTTGAGCGCCCATGGATGCCGCGCCCGCAGCAGCAGTCGGCGCGCCTCCAGCGTCCGCCGGTCGATGTCCAGTGCCGCGCCGTAGTGGCCGAGCAGCCGCAGGGACACCGCCAGGTTGTTCTGGGCGCCGAGGGTCCGTGAGTCCTGTTCGCCCAGGAGGTCGCGGTACGTCAGCACGAGTCTCTGGGAGAGCTGCAGCGACTCGTCGTAGCGGGCGAGGCCGCGCAGGTCCGCGCCGAGGCCGCTGACCGCTCGCAGATGGTCGAAGTCCTGCTCGCCGCGCTGCTCGCGCAGATGGTCGACGGCGGCGCGCTCGATCGTCTCCGTGCGCTCGTAGTCGCCGACCGCCCGCAGCAGGTTGGCGTAGTGGTGGGTCAGCTCCCAGATCCTCGGGTGGTTCTCCCCGAGCAGCGTCCGCCAGGCGACGAGGGCGCGTTCGCCGAGCTTGATGCCCGACCGGTACTCGCCCGAAATGTACATGTAGCGAAGGCAGTTGAAGACCAGCGTCTGAACCGCCGAGTCCTTGCTCTTCAGTACGTCCGCGTACTTCAGATGCGGGACGAGCTCCGCGTAGCCGCTCCACAGCCGGGTGTCCGTGGGCCGCCGGGGGTCCGCCGCGGCCAGTGCGCGCCGGACCACGTCGATGAACTCGCGGCGGTCCTCGTCGGGCATGTCCTTGTGGACGATCTGGTGGACCATGCGGTGCAGGTACAGCGACTCGCCGGAGGACGCCGCCTCGTCACCGGCCGCCTCATGGGACTCCAGCCGGACGACGGAGTACTGGCGGAGCTGGTTGATCGCCCTGTTCCACAGCAGCGGGTCGTTGAGCAGACCGGCGATCTGTTCGGGCAGCTGGTCGTGCGGCATCTCCTTCAGAAGGCGTACGGGGATGAAGCCCGGCGCGAAGAAGGTGCACAGGCGGAGCAGGTCGACGGACTCCGGGACGGTGTCGCGGAGTTTGTTCAGCAGTATCGACCAGGCGGTCTGGAAGGCGACCGGGAAGTCGGCGGAGATCTTGACGACGTCCTGGTCGATGCCACCGTCCAGGAGGGCGATGTACTCCTGGACGGACAGGTCCGAGTCGTTGAGCCAGCCGGCCGTCTGGTCCAGCAGGAGGGGCAAGTCCTCCAGCGCGTCGGCGAGTTGGTCGGCCTCCGGTTCGGTGAGACGGGGTGCGCGGCGGCGGATGAAGGCGACGGACTCGTCACGGGCGTAGACCGGCACCTCCAGCAGCTTGCTGTTGTGCTCGCTCCACTCGGGGTTGCGGGAGGTGATCAGGACATGGCCGGGCCCGGTGGGGACGAGGTCGTAGATCTGGTCGGGCTCGTCCGCGCCGTCCAGGATCAGCAGCCAGCGGGAGTGCGGGTCGCCCCGGCGCAGCGAGTCGCGTACGGCGCGCAGCCGTTCGCCGTACTCGGCGCCGGTCGAGAGCTCCAACTGCGGCGCCAGTTCCGCCAGTCGGCGCCGGTAGGTGACCCGTTTCTCGGCGTTGACCCACCACACCACGTCGTACTCGGAGCTGAATCGGTAGACGTACTCGGCGGCGAGCTGGGTCTTGCCGACGCCGGACATGCCGTGCAGGGTGACGACGCCCGCGCCCGCCTCGGCGCCCTGGAGCAGGTGGTAGGCGTCGTTCAGGAGCGGCTCGCGGCCGGTGAAGCGGGTGTTGCGGCGCGGGACGCCGCCCCAGACCTCGGGCATGGCGGCCGGGAAGCGGGGACCGCGCCGGGCGTCCTCGACGGACTGCGGGAGGGGTTCGGAGGGCAGGTCGAGGCGGTCGAGGAGGCGGCGCTCGGCCTCGTCGGGGCCCGTGTTGTTCAGGCCGACCGCGCCTAGCACGGTGGTGGCCGTCGGCACCGGGCTGTTGGTGACGGAGACGGCAGCGAAGCGGGACGGGTCGGGCGCGACGACTTCGCGCAGCGCGGCGTTCCACTCCTCGTAGGTGCGCGGGCCGAGCTGGAAGTACCACTCACTGACGATGATCAGGATCCGGCCCCGGGCCAGTGTCAGGTCGCGCAGCAGGTCGACGAGGGGCACCTCGGCCGGGGCGTCCCAGCGCTGGTACACCACACGATGGCCACGCCGCTCCAGACGGTCCCCGATCCAGGCCGCCCAGGCCCGGTTGAAACCGGCGAAGCTGATGGTGACGGTCTGCTTCGCGGACCCCCTCTCGGCTGGCCCGACCGGCGTACGAGCTCCAGACATGCAGCGGCCTCCCCGCGCGTGATTTTAGAACCGTTGCGAGGGTCGGCGATAGGGCGCCGACGCACGCCAGTCGCTTGCTCCACGGTTCCTTCTCGAACGTGTTCAGCGACGATCTTGGCGCACCGACCGTCCCGCGTCCGGGAACCCGCGGCTTTCGGCGAGGATGGCTCAATCGAGACGTGGCATGGCGCGTTCGACGGGCGCGCGGGGCGCGTTCGGCGGGCCCGGTTCGACTCGACCGGCCCGTGGCGCGCCCCCCTCGGGGTGTGCGGTTCATTCGCCCGGTGCGTGGCGCCGGGCCCACAGCGTACGGGCGGCCTGTACGTACGCCGTCGCGCGCGCCGCGTGTCCGCGGGGCGGCGGCTGCTCGGCGAGCCGTTCGTACACCTCGACCATGCGGTCGACGAACCGGCGTCCCCGCACGGTGAGATCACCCGATCCGACGAGGGCCGGCAGAACGGCCCCGACCTGCTCCTGGTAGCGCGCGTGCTGCGCCCAGGCCGCGTCCCGGCGGGCGGGAAGGGTGGCGGCGAGGGCGCCGCGCTGGAAGAAGTCCGCGAGCGCGAGGTGGGAGTAGGCGCCCTGCAACAGGCCGTCGTACGGGCGTGGATCGGGGCGCCAGGGCGCGAAGTGGCGTGCTTCCGGGCCTGCGTGATGGAGCGTCACCATGTCGCTGAGCGCGGCGAGTTTGGCGTGCTGGATCTCGTGGACGAGGGTGGCCGCGAACGCGGTCGCCGTCGCCGGCGCGCTGCTGAGGACCGCGCCGAAGGCCTCGCGCCGGGTGCCGCTGCAACTGCCGGCCGCCCTGCCCGGCACCGAGCCGGGCGGCGCGGACAGCGGAACCAGACAGCGCAGCAGGGTCACCGCTTCCTCGAGCCGCCGTTCGCCGCCGAGTCCGAGCGCCGCCGCGGTGCCCGACCAGACGTGCAGCCAGTGCTTGCGGTCGGCGTCGTCGAGGGCGACCGGGCCGCTCAGGGTGTCCGGGCGGGGTCCGCCGCGTGCGGTCCGATACGGGTCGAGGTCGTCCAGCGGTACGGCGGCGGAGCCCGGCACCAGACCGGGCAGCGCGTACGCCGACGTCCAGGCCGCGGCCTCCGACCAGGCGCCGGTACCGCTCTGCAGGCGAACGACCACGTCCGCCTCGCCGGGCCGCCGGAGGGTCAGCCGCCCCCGCCGGTGCACGACGCCCACCTCCGTGTCCCCGGAACCGCAACCGCCCGTCCGCAGCGCACCGAGCGAGGGCAGCGTCAGCACGCCGTCGTGGGCGGTCAGCCGCACCGCGTAGGACACCCCGGCACGGGCTGCGGCCACGGCGGCGAGCGACCCGAAGTGGGCGAGCGCGCGGGCCGGTTCACGGGTGTCCCGGTCGGCGCGCGGGCCCGTTCCGGACCCGAGCGCGCGCAGGGTATCCCGGGCCCAGGGGCCGATGAACGGGTGCAGGAGGAGGGCCCGGACGGGGGACACCGGAGGGCGGTTCCCGGACGCCGCGTCCCCCTCGGACACCGGCTCGGAACCACCTGACCGACCAGTCCCCGGCGCGGAATCGTCCGGCCTCGCGAACGCCGACGCGGAACCACCCGGCCCCGCGAACGCCGCAGCGGAACCGGCCGGCCCCTCGGACACCGACGAGGCAGCACCTGGCCGGACGGGTCCCCGCGCGGAACCGTCCCGCAGCCCTGATGCCCGGCCACCCGGCCGCTCCGCCCCCGGACCACCCCGGTGGGGCCGTACCCGGCGGTGGGCGGACGGTTCCAGTCGTTCGACCTCCTCCAGCAGGGCCCAGTCCTCGCGCAGCCGGGTCAGGGCGGCGGCGGGGCAGACGCCCGGGCCGGCCGACTCGGCCGCGTCGAGGACCGCGCGGAGCAGGAGCAGCCGTCGGGTGTGCTGGTCGCGGACGAGGAGCCCGAGGGTCTCGGGGCCGCCTTCGGTGCGGCCGAGTTCGGTCAGGGCCCGTTCCGGGACCGCCGAAAGGATCACGGGACGCCTCCTTCGGAAGCGGCGGGGACGGCGGCCCCGGCCAGCCCGCGAGCGACGTGGTGGATGAGGCGCTGGAGGTCGGCGCAGTACACGGAGGGGTTGGCGAAGCCGTGTCCGGCCCGGTATCGATGCGCGTAGTGTCCGCCGCCGCAGACGTGGAGCAGCGGGCAGGCCCGGCAGCGCGCGGCCAGCGAGGCGGCGCCCGCCTGCCGGGCCGCGACGCCGGGGTGGCGCAGCGCCTCGTCGAACCGGTTCCGGAAGACGTCGAGGCCGGTCCTGGCCGCCCCCTCGTAGCAGGACTTGAGGGAGTCGACCTGCTCGATGGAGCCGTCCGTCTCGATGACGAGGGCGTCGAAGGGCGCGAGGCCGAGCGACTCGGTGGCGGCGGGCAGCCCGAGGAGCAGCGCGACGCACTCCTCGAAGAGCCGCACCCGCGTCTCGCGGCGCCCGGCCTGCCACCAGCGGTCGAAGACGGCACACAGCCAGTCGCCGTAGGGGGTCCCCGGGCCGTCCCGGTGCGGCGGCCGCGCGGACCAGTTGCCGTGCGGGAGCAGCAGGTCGAGGGCCGGCGGCCGCAGCGCGAGCAGTGACTCGTACAGCTCGACCGGGTCCGTCGTGGGGTCCACGACCGTGAGGATCCCGGCGTACGCGTCCGGGCAGCGTTCGGCGATCAGGCGGGCGCCGCGCGCGGCGGCGGGCCAGGACGGGCGGCCGGCACGGTCGGTGCGCAGCGTGTTGTGCTCGGGCAGGCCGCCGTCCAGGCTGATGCCGACGCGGATGGCGTGCCGGGCCAGGACGGCGAGCCGCCGTTCGGTGAGCAGGGTGGCGTTGGTCTGGACGGTGGCGTGCACGGTGCAGTCGTCCGGGACGCGGTCGCGTACGAGGCCGGTGAACCGGGCGAGGGTGTCCACGCCCGCCAGCAGCGGTTCGCCGCCGTGCAGGACCAGGGACAGGGCCGTCATGCCGTGGGCGCGGGCGTGTTCGCCGATCCTGAGCGCGGTCCGTTCCAGGACGCCGGGCGGGGCGGCGGCGGGGCGGGTGCGCCAGGTGCGGTCGGGGCCCTCGTAGAGATAGCAGTAGCGGCAGGCGAGGTTGCAGTGGCCGTGCATCTTGACGATGAACTGCCGGATGGGGAACGGCGGTTCGGACCGGGCCAGTTCGAGCAAAGGCCGTTCGGACAAAGACCGTTCGGGCAAGGCGCGCTCGGACAAGGGCCGCCCGGACGAGGGTCGCCCGGACAAGGCCCCTTCGAGGTGCGGCACGGAGGTCACGGGTATCGGGATCGGGATCGGGGAGGTCACCTCTGCAGACACTCCGGCACCCCCATGATGTACGGCCGCGCGATCCCACGCCGCGAACCGCGCCACGGCCCCCTGCCCGTACGGGGCGGCATTCCCGGACGCGGGCCGGACACAAACGCCGCCCACTCGAAGTTGTCCGGTTCAATCACGAGGGTGGTCCGGAACTGGCTGCTCGTGAGCGACGGTTGACCGGGCCATTGCTCACTTCGCCGCTCAGAAAGCGTTGTTGAATCCCCACAGGATCTCGCTCGGCTGTCCGGACCGCTCCCGCAGATCGGCCAGCACCTCTGCCAGCACCGGGTGTTGAACGGTCCGCAGCTCCGCCAGGTCCAGGTCCAGCAGATCGGGGAGCTCCGCGGGATCCGACGCCTCCGTCGGACCGTCCCACGTTCCTTCGGGCTCCGGTGCCTGCTCCGGACCCGCTGCCGGTGCCGGGTCCAGTGCCTGTGCCAGGCCCGATGCCTGCGACGGGCCCCGCGACCACGGCTGCCGCTCCCCCGCGGCATCGCAGTCCTGTGCGTCGTCCCGTGCGTCGTCCCGTACGCCCATGTCGTCACCCTCACCTTCGCTGACTCCGCCCCGGCGGCCGCCGACAGGCGTTCCTCACTCCAGCTCGGCCAGCCGCTGCGCCGTCTGCCTGGCCGTCGGCTCACCCGTGCTCACAACACCGTCCGGCAGCCTGGACCACTCGGTCCGGGCGGCCCGGTAGGCCTCGCGCGCGGCACGCGGACGCGCCGCCGCCTCGTAGGACATACCCCGCCAGTGCTGCGCCCGAGCACCCAGTTCCACGGCCTCCTGGCGCGCGCGCCCCGTCTCCGCCTTCTCCTCGGCCTCGCGCGCCGACTCGGCCGCGGCCCGGAAGGCGTCGACGGCCTCGTCGAGCCGCGCCTTGCGGCCGAGGCTCTGGTGCGCCTCGAACTGCGCCTGTCCGAGCTCCAGCCAGCAGCGCGCGGTGATCAGCGGTGGGCCCTCCTCCAGCGCCGCGAGCCCAAAGAGGTGCTCGGCCTCCCGCAGGTCGACCCGGTCGCCGCGGGCCCGGTAGCGCAGCATCAGCGCGCGGCCGAGCAGCAGCAGGCGGTGCGCCAGTTCGGCGCTGCCCGCCGCGGTCTCGGTACGGCAGTCCCGCAGCACCCGGATGGCCCGGGACAGCGACTCGCGCGGGGCGGGTCCGGTGTCCAGCACGGCACGCCGCAGCAGGGCCTCGCCCCATTCGGCGAGGACGTCCGCGTGCGCGGGGGCGTCCCGCGGCACCCCCCGGGAGGCCTGCTCGAACCGCGCGGCGGCGTCCTGGAGTTCACGCGGGTCGCCCGAGTCCGCGTACCGGGCGACGTGGATGCGCCCCGCGCGCACCAACAGGGCGGAGCGCAGCCCCTGTTCGCGGGTCAGGCCCAGCGCCTCGTCCACATGGACCTGGGCGTCGTCCAGCTCACCGCCGGACTTCAGGAGCGAGTCGACGAGGTCGAGCAGGATGCGGACGCGCGAGGACTCACCGGCGACGGCGGGCGCGTTCTCGGGGACGGTTTCCAGGGCGGCACGCAGGGAGTGCGCGCCCTGCTCCGCGTACAGCCTGGCCTGTTCGTGGTCGGCCGTGGCGCCCGACAGCCGCAGCAGGATACGGCCGTGGGCGAGCGGGAGTTCGGGCGGCCGGCTGCGCCGGTCGGGCCAGGCGTCGGCGAACGCCTCCAGCATGCCGACCGCGCCCTGGAGGAGCGCGCTGTCGCCGCCCAGGCGCCACTGTGCCTCCAGCGCCCGTACCCGCTCCAGAGTGAGCCGCAGGGCCCCGGTGGCGTCCAGGTCGGGCGCGGCGCAGGCCACCGCGTACTCGCGGTCGGCGCGTTGCAGCAGGTCGAGCGCGCCGCGCCGGTCGCCGCGCCGCCTGCGGTCGGTGGCGGCGGCGTGCAGCACCCGGGCCAGGACGGCCCGTTCGCGCAGGGCGCGGGGGTGCGCGACGGCCCGTTCGGCGGCGGCCTCCGCCTCGCGCAGCAGCTCCGCGCCGCCCTGCACCTCCCACAGCAGCAGCACGCAGTTGGCGTACTCGGCCCACAGTTCCGGGTCGGCGCCGGGGGGCAGTTCGTGTTCGGTGGCGCCGCGCAGCAGTTGTACGGCGTCGATGAGGTCCTGCACCATGCCGTCGCTGCCGAACTGGCCGGCCAGCGAGCGGGCCCGGATCACCGCGGTGTGGGTCGCCCGCTCGTCGGGCAGGTCGTCGCGGCCGCGGCCCCCGTAGAGCGCGAACTGTTCCGGCAGCGGCATGAAACGCTCCAGTACTCGTGCGGCGACCTCGGCGAAGGGCTGCGGGACGAGGGTGCCGCCGCCGTTGTCGCCGTTCTCGCCCGGGTATCCGGCACCGGGTGTGTACGGCCGTCCGGAGCCGCCCTCGCCGAGCTGCGCGAGCGCCAGGGCGGGGAAGTTGGGGCCGCCCTTGCCGAAGCGGTACTCGATGTACTCGGAGCAGTGCTTGAGCACGAGCATGGCCTCGTCGAGGCCCAGGGGTGACAGCAGGGCTTCCCGCGCGCCGGGCGCGAACTCGTACCACTGGGTGCCGTCCGCGCCGTACTCCTCTGGCTTGGCGCGCGAGACCAGGCCGCTGAGCAGGACTTCGGCCAGTTCGGAGGGGCCGGAGTCGGGGAGCATGGTGCGCTGGACGAGTTGCATGACGGGAAGGCTGAGCGGGGCCGCGGCCAGATAGCCGGCGAGCCGCCCGGCGGCCTTCGAGGCGTTGGAGCGGAACCGGCTGACCACTTCGAGTCCGGACATCCGGCGTCCGGGGCGGGCGCTCCGGGCGGACTCGTGGTCGTGGCGCACCCAGCCGACGGCGCCGGCCACGGGTCCCGCGCCGGCTCCGGACAGCAGCCGGGCCCAGGCGCCGAGCGCGGCGGGCTCGGGTGGCAGGACGGGCACCGGAAGCGCGCCGTCGCGGGCCTCCGGCGGGGTGCCGGAGGGCAGCCGGACCTTCAGCGTGGCGGCTCCCGCGAGGGCCTCGCCGCGCGTCAGTTCGCCGTACGACACCGGAAGCCGGGTGCGGTTCCACATGCGCTGCGGCAGCGGCTGGAGCACGGCGGCGGGGCCGAGCCGGGACAGGTGGTGCAGCAGCCGGTGGGCGTGGCCGCTGTGCCACAGGGGGCCCGCGCAGTCGCTGACGAGGAGGGTGACGCGGCGGCCCGTCGGGTCGCTCAGCCGGTCGGCGGAGTGCAGCGGGGCCGCGCCGGGCTCGGGGCTGCGGCTGACGGCGGGTTCTCCGTCCGGGCCCTGGTGGAGATGGCTGACCTGGATGTCCCAGAAGGCGCCCAACCGGCTGAAGACCTGCTCCAGTTCGGCGAACATCCGGTCCCACACGCGCATCGACGAGGAGGCGTCCATGACCAGCTGGAGTGCGGCGTCGGCCCGGGTCACCCCGCGGAACACCGGCAGGACCAATCCGCCCGCCCGAGCGCTCAGTTCGGCGGTCGCGGTCTCGTCGAGGACGGTGCGCAGGGGCGGCGCCGCGGTCCGGTACCCCTGCAACGGGCGTAATGCGCGCTGGAGTTCGAGCGGGGCGGGGAACGCGGGCGCGGCCGGTACGCCGACCGGCAGCACCGCCGACCGGCCCTGACCGTATCCGCGGGGCGCGCCGTCCCGCGGCACCGGGTACAGCGCGACGCGCCGGTCCGCGTCTGTGTCCCGCCAGGCCGGCTCGGGCGGGTCGCCGGACGGTGGCCGCTCGGTGCCCCGCCGGTCCGGACGCCCGGGAACGGTGTCCTCGCCCGCCGTCGTCCGGCCAGCCGGCGGCGCGCTCTCCCGCTCGCTTCCGACCGCGTCCGTACGGCGCGACCAACGCGCCAGCCACAGCGCGTCGGCCAACTGCCGGGCATCGGGATCCAGTCCGGTCTGCCGCATCCGGGCGATGAGTTCGGCGATCGGGTCGCCGCCGGGCATCAGCGCGTCACCTCGGGCGGTCGAGTCGCTGGATGAGCAGGTCCGCGAGCCGGTCGCGGCTGGGCGGGGCGGCGGCGTCGGTGAGGTAGATGGCGTTCAACAACTGGTCGGCGGCGACGAGTTCGCTGCGCGATCGCTCCAGGAAGTGGGTGATCAGATCGTCCCCGGCGCGCGCCGCCTCGTCGCCCAGGTGGGCGCGTACGAAGGTGGCGAGCCGCTTGTGGTCCGGGCGGCCCAGTTCGAGGTGGATGCAGCGGCGCATCAGCGGGGCGGGGAAGTCGCGCTCGCCGTTGCTGGTGAGCACCACGAAGGGGAAGGCTCGGCAGCACACCCGGCCGTCGCGCACCCGCGCCTTGGTGCCGTCGGCGGTGAGTACCTCGGCCTCGCCGCCGGGCAGCCGGTCGGCGACGCGCTCCAGCTCGGGAATCGCGAACTCGCCCTCCTCCAGGACGTTCAGGAGGTCGTTGGGCAGGTCGATGTCGCTCTTGTCCAGCTCGTCGATGAGCAGCACGCGCGGGGTCTCGGAGGGCAGCAGCGCGGTGCCGAGCGGGCCGAGCCGGATGTAGCTGCCGATGCCCTCGACGGAGCCGGGGGCGCCGGGCGCGGCCGGGTCGGCGCCCTGCGGCGCGGCGATCTGCACGTCCTGGAGCCGGGCGATCGCGTCGTAGTGGTAGAGCCCGTCCTGCAGTGTGGACCGGCTGACGATCGGCCAGCGCAGGACGTTGCCCAGACCGAGTTCGTACGCCACCGAGTGCGCGAGCGTGCTCTTGCCCGCGCCGGGGCTGCCGGTGACCAGCAGCGGGCGGCGCAGATAGAGCGCCGCGTTGATCATTTCGAGTTCCTCGGCGCCCGGCCTGTGCAGTTCGGCCAGATGCCGGTGCGCGCCCAGCCTGCGGTCCTCGGAGCCGTCGCCGTCGGTCCCGGCGGCCTCCCGGCTCGCGAAGTCGCGCCACGGCGGCGGGGCCGGAAGGCGGTTCAGGCCGTCGTGGGGTTCGCCTGCGCCTCGGTAGATGAGCCACTCGCTGGATTCGGTCATTGCCCAGTCCTCGTCGTCACTCGTCCACCACGGCAGCCGTCGATCGTTGCCTCACCGTATCGACCCCCGGAGGGCCCCGTAAGGTCCCAAGAGGGGCTCATAGCAGCCCACTTCGGCCTGATTCGAGCATCGCGCGACAGCGGCTCCACGGATGCGTTCATGGCGCCTCCAGCAGGTCCCCGGTCCCGGGCAGGGGCCGGCGCGGGTCGTCGTAGAACAGGGCGATCCCGTCGGCCCAGTAGGTCTCCGGCCGGCCCGCGCGCAGCCCGGCCCGCAGGGCGTGCACCAGCTCGGGGAGCCGGTCCGCGCGGCCCGCGCCCGCCACCGTGTCGCCGGCTCTTCGGTGGAACTCTCCGCAGACCGCGTCCGACTGCCCGCGCCAGCGCCGCCACAGCGCGACGCCGTACCCGCCGTGCACGATCCGTACGAGCGCCACCGGATCGTCCTCGAAGCGGTGGTCGCCGTAGCGGCAGAGCACCGGGACGGTCTTGTGCGGCAGCCCGCGCAACGACTCCGCCGCCGGTACGGGTACCCGCAACCCGTCCTCGCAGTCGAGGACTTCGGCCTGGGCGCCGTGCGCGTGGATCCACCGCCAGCGCGCCTCGCGCTCGTGCTGTTCCTCGTCCGCGGGGAGCTGCTTTCCGGCCGGGGCGACCGCGTCGGCCGGCTCGGGCAGTTGTTCCCGGTCCGCGCAGCGCACGACGACGGGCCGGTGCGCGCCGAGCGGCGGCTCGCCGGGCCCGAACTGCCAGGCGTCGACGTCGAGTCCGAGGAGCAGATGGGGCAGCGCGACCTGGAGGTCGGCGGGCCGCCCGGGTTCGTCGCACTGGCGGAAGGCCTCGGCGAGGGCCGGCGCGAGAGCGGCCGGCAGCTCCTCCAGCGGGGTGCGCTCGCCGTCGCGCAGCCGCATCACTTCCCCGGTCGGCCGGCCCACCGAGACGTGCCAGTCGCAGCGGCCCGGCTCCCAGCCCAGCTGCTCCAGTTCGAGCAGAACGAAGAGACGGGGCGCACGGTCGGCGCTGTGCGCGGTACCGTGCGCCGCCTCTGCTTCCGCCGCCGACGGGCCACGAGGCGCCAACTGGAGCCGCTCGATCCACTGTTGCCCGAGGCGCCGCCGGTACGCCGGGCCCGGCCTGCCCTCGGCGGTCTGCCGCACCCACTCCCACAGCGCCCGCTCGGCGGCCTGCGTGCCCGGCGTGACGAAGGGTCGCTCGGCGGACATGGCCCGCATCGCGTAGTCGAGAACGAGGTCCAGGGCGGCGTCCTGGCGCGAGTTCTCGTACAGCGCGCCGAGCCCGTCGCGCCAGCCGCGCGGCGCCGGATGCGGGATCGCGGTCTGGTCGCCCACCAGGGACTCGAGCAGGCCGAGCAGGGCGCGGGTGCTGACCGGCGGCGGCAGATCGGCGAGCCTGCCGAGCAGCTGGGTCCGCTCCTCCGGGCTGAGCGCCCGGCCGGGCCGGGCGCCGAGCTGGTTCTGGACGTCGGCCCAGGTGCTGCGGTCGGTGTCCGGATGGCGCTGCCGGTCGCGGTGGTAGCGGTCGTGGGCGTGGAAGACGGCGTGGTAGCTGTCGTCGTGCTCGGCCCGCATCTCCTCGGCGGGCACCGGCAGGGACCGCAGCTGCTCCACCCCGGTGCAGGTGCCGCCGAGCCCCCGGTCCGTGCGCGACTTCAGGACACCGACGACCTCACCGCGTACGGGGTCGACGACAGGACCGCCCGAGACGCCGGGCGGCAGCACGTCGCCGCCCAGCCGGATCTGCTCGTCGTCGGACCAGCCGCCGAGCGTGCCCTGCACCGTGCAGGTGCCGCTCAGCCGGCGCAGCTCCCCGCCGACCACGGACCAGCCGGAATACAGGACGACCGCCTCCTCGTAGTAGGCGGCGGGGCGTTCGGTGACGTAGGCGCAGTCGTGGTCCACCGGCTCGCGCAGCCGCACCAGGGCGAGGTCGGGGGACGGCCAGGTGCCCCGCACCGGGAGCCCGACCCGGTCCGGGAGAGCCGTCGCGACCTCGCCGGCGACGGCGGACGTACCGCGGCCCGGCCCTGTCTCGTACACCACCGTCACCTCGTTCCCCTCCCCGCTCCGGACCACATGCGCGCAGGTCAGAACCCAGTTCGGAGCGATGAAGAAGCCGCTCCCGAGGAACGTGCCGGGTTCGCCCTGGGCATACCCGGGGCCCGCGCGATGGATGCGCACGGTGGCGGCCATGACGAGATCACGCAGCGCACGGTGACCGTTCCCGGGGCCACCCGGTGCGCCCGGGGCGTGCCCGTCCGTCATGCTCCGCCCCCGCCGGAGGCGTCGGTGGCGCCGCTGTGCGCCGGGGCGCCGGGAGACGCGCCCGCTTGCGGGGCGGCCCCGGTCTCCTCCAGGTCGGGCGGACCGCCGTTCCAGGTCAGCGTCACCGTGATGCCGGCCTTGGCCTCGCCGTCCGCGAGCAGCCCGACCACCTTGCCGGCCTTCGCCGTCAGCTCGATGCCGAACTCGACGCTGACCTCGTCGGGCCGCACCGCGCGCAACGGTGCGGCGAGCGAGCGCGCGACACTGGTGATCACCGACTGCAGGCTCTCGACCTGCGCCTCGACGCGCTCCCCGAAGCCGACGTCGGTCAGCGACAGCTCGCCGCCCGGATCCTCCAGCTCGTCGGCCCCCGAGATCCGGGCCCACACCGGTGTTCCGTCCGGCATCTCGATCCGTGCGATGCGGGTCACCGCGTCACTCATGACATCCCCCGTTCCCCCACGCCCCCGTGGTACAGCCGACCTTGCAGGCTAGCCGCAGGGGGTCGCGCACGACAGAGGCCCTCCATGGGCCCCGCGCCCCCGCCTATCCTTTTCCCAGCGTTCCACTTCCCTTTCACCCACGGAGCACCATCCATGTACTTCACCGACCGCGGCATCGAGGAACTTGAGAAGCGGCGCGGCGAGGAAGAGGTCACCTTCGAGTGGCTCGCCGAGCAGTTGCGTACGTTCGTCGACCTCAACCCGGACTTCGAGGTGCCGGTGGAACGGCTGGCGACCTGGCTGGCCCGGCTGGACGACGAGGACGACGAGGACGAGTAGCCCCTCCGGCACTCCTCTTCTCCGGGTGGGCCGGCGCTCTCCGCGCGGACTGGCGGGCCCTCTCCCCGCGGAATGACGGGCCCCTTCCGGACGGGATGACGCGTCACCTCCGGGCAAGGGCGGCCGGGCCCTTCTTTACGAGGGCGGCGGGCCTTCTTGCCGAGGCGGCAGGGTGGGCCTTCGTGGCAAGGCGGCCGGTCCCCGTGACGGGGCGGGCTCGGCTCCGGGAGGCAGGCCCCGTCCAGGGGGGACGGCGTCCGTGTCAGTCGTAGGCGCGCAGGTGGTCGTACGCCAGGCCGAGGGCGCCGCGGAGCACCAGGACCGCGCCGAAGACGATCCAGCCGCCGCTGTGGCGCCGTACCCCCCAGGCGGTGAGCGGGAGGCCGACGGCCAGCTGGGCCACGGCGAGGGTGCGCGCCCTCGGGCCGCGCAGCCAGGGCCCGAGGCCGCCGCTCTCCACGGCATCGAGTTCGGCGCCCACGGCGGCACGCCAGCCGGTCCACTCGATCTGCTCGGCGTCCGGCCGGATCCGGACCGCGGCACGGAGCCGGTCCGCGGATCGGCCGGGCTCGATCCCGGCCGGCAGCAGCATCCCCGCGCGTGTGAGGACGGCGAGCAGCCCCGTCACGCGCGCGTGGGCGTCGGCCGCCGGATCGGGCTGGGTCAGCGGTTCCAGCGCCTGCATGTCGAGCACCGGGTCGAGGCCGAGCCGTGCCGCGAAGGTGCGCATCGCCTCGTCCTCGCCGACCGGGGTGCCGTTCGCCAGCCATTCGTAGCCCACGGTGCGACGGAATCCCGAGGCCAGGGTGAAGCCGCTGCGGTCGGTGTCCCACCACAGGGCGAGGACGGGCCAGGGTGCGCCGACGGCGAGCGCGGTGGCCCAGCCGGTGAGCACGCGGTCGACGGGTTCCGCGCCGTCCCGCCAGGGCCTGCCCTCGGGGACCAGCACGCTCCACTCGGAGCCCGCCCCGGCGAGCAGCATCCGCTCGCGCAGCAACTGGGCGGCGGGACCGACCGCCTCGGGATGGGCCCGGCACAGCAGGAGGGCACCGGGGGCCTGGACCGGGTGGTCGTCCCGGGATGCGCCGGAGGCAGTCGACATAGCCCCACTTTAGGGCGATTTGCCTACTTCAACGCACCGATGATCCCCAGAACGGGTGTCTTGACTTTCCGTATCCGCGATATATCGTGAATAACGGAAGACGCGATATGGCGCGTCGAGCTCGGACTCGTATCGGGGTCCGGTCCGGTCGAGGAGGTCAGCACCATGTCCGAGTGGTCCGTGACAGAGCCGAAGAAACTCTCCTTCGACGGCCCCGTGCAGACGCTGCACGTACGCATCGTCAACGGAACAGTGAACGTCGTGGGGACCGACGAGGGTTCCGCCCGGCTGGAGGTGTCCGATCTGGACGGCCCCCCGCTCCAGGTGACCCAGGAGAACGGCACACTCACGGTGGCCTACGAGGACCTTCCCTGGAAGGGTTTCCTCAAGTGGCTCGACCGCAAGGGCTGGCGCCGTGCTGCGGTCGTCTCGCTGGCCGTTCCGACCGGCACGCACGTCGAGGTGGGCGTGGTCGGCGCCGCCGCCGTGGTCTCCGGGATGGACGGGCGGGTCCAGGTGAAGGGCGTCACCGGCGACACCACCCTCGTGCGCGTCGCCGGCCCCGTACGCGTGGAGACCGTCTCCGGGAACCTGGAGGCCCAGGCCGTCACCGGCGACCTCCGCTTCAACTCGGTCTCCGGCGACCTGACCGTCGTCGAGGGCTCCGGATCCTCCGTGCGGGCCGAATCGGTGAGCGGCTCGATGATCGTGGACCTCGACGCCGCGGGCGCGCCCACCGACGTCCAGTTGTCGAACGTCTCGGGCGAGATCGCCATCCGGCTCCCCCACCCGGCGGACGCCGAGGTGGAGGCCAACACCGCGAGCGGCAACGTCTCCAGCGCGTTCGAGGACCTGCGGGTCAGCGGGCAGTGGGGCGCCAAGAAGATCACCGGCCGCCTCGGCGCGGGCAACGGCAGGCTGAAGGCGATGACCGTCTCCGGCTCCATCGCCCTGCTGCGCAGGCCCCCGGCGGAGGACGAGCCCTACGAGGACGCCCCGAAGCCCCCGGACACGGCCCCGCCCATCGGCCCGGACGACACAGTGGACAGCACAGCGGACGACACGGCGGACAACGGTGCCGCCGAGAGCCGGCCGACCGGCACCGCGACCGATGACACCGCGACCGACGGCACTTCGACCGATGGCACCGCGACCGACAAGAAGGTGCTCTGACATGGCTCCCGTCTTCGCCCACGGCCGACTGCGCCTGTACCTCCTCAAGCTGCTGGACGAGGCGCCGCGCCACGGGTACGAGGTGATCCGTCTCCTTGAGGAGCGCTTCCAGGGCCTGTACGCGCCCTCGGCGGGCACCGTCTACCCCCGGCTGGCGAAGCTGGAGGCCGAGGGGCTCGTCACCCACACGTCCGAGGGCGGCCGCAAGGTGTACGCGATCACCGACGCGGGCCGCGCCGAACTGGCCGACCGCAGCGGCGAACTGGCCGATCTGGAGCTGGAGATCCGCGAGTCGGTCGCGGAGCTCGCGGCGGAGATCCGCGCGGACGTGCGGGGCGCGGCCGGTGACCTGCGCCGCGAGATGCGGGCAGCGGCCACGGAGGCACGACACGGCTCCGCGGGCGGCGCCCGGGCGAAGCAGCAGGACAGCACGGCGGGCGGGCCCGGCGGCCTCGACGACTTCCAGGACAAGGAGTCGTGGCGGGCGGCGAAGGAGGAGATGCGGCGCGTCCGGCAGGAGTGGAAGGAGCAGGCCCGCCGCGCGAAGGACGAGAGCCGCCGTGCCCGCGACGAGGCACAGCGCGCCCGCCGTCAGGCCAAGGAGGCGCAGGAGAAGGCCCGCGCGCAGGCCCAGGAGGAGATGCAGCGCATGGCCAAGCATGTCCAGGACCAGGTCCAGGACCATTTCGCGCGCGGCGACTGGCCGACTGGCGTGCGCGAGGGACTGACCGAACTGGCCAAGGAGTTCGGCGACTTCGGGAAGAACTTCGGCAAGGACCTGGGGAAGGACCTCGGCAAGGAGTTCGGCTTCGGGCGTCCGCCCTCCGGAGCGCCAGCGGAGCCGGAGTACTCGGCCACCCCGGACGACTTCCCCGCCGAGTACGAACCCGCCTGGGCCCACGAGGACTCGACCGGCAACCCCGGCCGCGACCTGGACCGCCTGCTGGACCGCTTCCGCGACGACATCCGTGACGCGTCCCGCGACCACGGCGTCACGGACGATCAACTCCGCGACATCCGCCGCCACTTGTCGGAGGCGGCGGCCCACATCGGATCGACCCTGCGGAGCAAGCGGCCGTAACTCCCCCGGCACTCCCCACCCGAGGACCGCCCGAGCCGACGGGGCCGCACACAGAGCCCCGTCGGCTGTTTGCGGCGCTCACCCCGCCTCTGCCACGCCGTCCTCCCCGTACAGCACCCGTGTCACCGACTGGTACGTGATTCCGTGATCGGCCAGCGCCTCTCCGGCGACCCCGCCGCGCAGGGTGATGGCCAGCAGCAGGTGTTCGTCCCCGATGTGGCGGTCCCGTCGGGCGACGGCGACCCGCAGGGATCGCGTCAGCGTTTCCTTCGCGCTCTGCCCGAAGGGCCGGCGCCGGGTCCGCCTGCCGTTCCCGCCGCGCTTGCCCGACTCCAGCGCCCCCTCCCCGTGCGTCTCCTCGATCCGGGAGACGATCTCGGAAAGGTCGATACCGAGCCCGGAGAGGGCGTCCGCGTCGGCGCGCGACAGCCCGCCCCGGCGGCGCGCCTCGGCGAGGTCCCGCTCCAGCGACTCCCGGAACCCGGCCGCCCCGAGCGACGTCAGGACGAAGGAACCCCTGCTGCCCTCCCGGTCGAGAAGGGCCAGCAGCATGTGCTCCTCCTCGACGGTCCCGGCCCCCACCCGCTCGGAGTGCGACACCGCGCCCTCGACGACGGCACGCGCATCCTTCGTGAAGCGTTCGAACATCACTGCCTCCCGTACTTCTTGTGCACGGCCTGCCTGCTCACTCCGAGTTCCGCGGCGATCTCCTGCCACGACCAGCCCTGATTGCGCGCACTGCGCACCTGTACCGCTTCCAACTGCTCCAGCAGCCTCCGCAGCGCGGAGACCGCCCGCAGCCCGATCCGCGGATCACGATCACCCGCGCGCTCGGCAAGATCCGTTGCTTCGGTCATGACGTCAACTTACGTTGACACATCTCCCGTGTCAACCGAAATTGACATTCCTGCCCGCCCCGGCACACCAAACGGCGGGCCCGGAAACCCGGACCCGCCGTTTCGTGTGACCCGCAACCCCGGGCATCAGCCCGTGGTCAGCACGATCTTGCCGAACTGGTCGCCGGACTCCAACCGTTCGAACCCTTCGCGGGCCCGGTCGAGCGGCAGCACCTCGTCGACGACGGGCCGCACCCCGGTGGCAGCGCAGAAGGCCAGCAGGTCCTCCAACTCGTCCTTCGTTCCCATGGTGGAACCGACCACCTTGAGTTCGAGGAAGAAGATCCGCGTCAGTTCGGCGTGCGAGGGCCGGTCGCCGCTGGTGGCACCCGAGATGACGACGGTGCCGCCGGGACGCAGCGACTTCACCGAGTGCGACCAGGTGGCGGCGCCCACCGTCTCGATGACGGCGTCCACCCGCTGCGGCAGCCGCGCCCCGGACTCCAGCGCCTCGACGGCGCCGAGTTCGAGCGCCCGCTTCCGCTTGGCCTCGTCACGGCTGGTGGCGAAGACCCGCAGCCCGGCGGCCTTCCCGAGCACGATCGCGGCGGTGGCCACACCCCCGCCCGCGCCCTGCACGAGCACGGAGTCACCGGGCCGCACCCCGGCGTTGGTGAACAGCATGCGGTACGCCGTCAGCCAGGCGGTCGGCAGACAGGCGGCCTCCTCGAAGGACAGTTCCCTGGGCTTCGGCAGTACGTTCCACGCCGGTACGGAGACCTGCTCGGCGAAGGTGCCCTGGTAGCGCTCGGTGAGGATGGACCGGGGCTCCTCGGGGCCGACCCCGTGCCCGCTCTGGCCGATCACGGAGTGCAGGACGACCTCGTTGCCGTCCTCGTCGATTCCGGCGGCGTCACAGCCGAGGATCATCGGCAGTTTGTCCTCGGCGAGGCCGACCCCGCGCAGCGACCACAGATCGTGGTGGTTGAGGGAGGCGGCCCGTACGTTCACGGTCGTCCAGCCCGGCCTCTGTTCGGGGGCCGGACGCTCCCCCAACTCCAGGCCGTTCAGCGGCTGGTCACGGTCGATTCGGGCGGCATAGGCAGCGAACATGACCTTGACGATAGGCTCCGCCCCCGGCCGGGGGAACCGCCTCCCCGTGTGACACGCGTCCCGCAGCGCCCAGACGGGAACCCCGCCGAGCAACAGCCTGCTCCTGCCCCTTCGCGGGAAAAGTTCAGCCCCTCCGGCGCTCGAGGAGCGGAGGTCCGGGTGCCCGCCCCGGTACGGGGCGGGCAGGAGCGGGGGTCCGGGGGCAGCGCCCCCGAAACGGGGCGGGCAGGGGCGGAGGGGGCGAGAACCACCCGCCCGGACTCTCCCCCGGGTAAAAAAATTTGGCCCCGCCGGGAGGGAAACCATCCCGGCGGGGCCAAGCAGGGCACACCACGTCAGCGGCGGGCGACGCCCTCGGCGCGAGCGGCCGCGGCCACCGCGGCCGTCACCGCCGGAGCCACCCGCTCGTCGAACGGCGAGGGGATGACGTAGTCCGCGGCGAGGTCGTCCCCGACGACCGCGGCCAGCGCGTCGGCGGCGGCGATCTTCATGCTCTCGGTGATCCGGGAGGCCCGGACCTGAAGCGCACCGGCGAAGATCCCCGGGAAGGCCAGCACGTTGTTGATCTGGTTCGGGAAGTCCGACCGCCCGGTCGCGACGACGGCCGCGTACTTGTGGGCGATGTCGGGGTGCACCTCGGGGGTCGGGTTGGCCATCGCGAAGACGAAGGCGCCCTTCGCCATGGAGGCGACCGCCGGCTCCGGCACCGTACCGCCCGAGACCCCGATGAAGACGTCGGCGCCCGAGAGCGCGGCCTCCAGCGAACCGGAGAGTCCCGCCTTGTTGGTGATCTCCGCCAGTTCCCGCTTGACGTCCGTCAGATCGTCCCGGTCCCGCGACACGACACCCTTGCGGTCGGTGACCGCGACATCGCCGAGGCCCGCCTCCAGCAGGAACTTGGCGATGGCGATGCCGGCCGCGCCCGCGCCGGAGATCACCGCGCGAAGGTCGCCGAGCGAGCGCCCGGTGAGCCTGGCGGCGTTCCGCAGGGCCGCGAGGGTGACGACCGCTGTCCCGTGCTGGTCGTCGTGGAAGACGGGAATGTCCAGCTGCTCCTGGAGCTTGCGCTCGATCTCGAAGCACCGCGGTGCCGAGATGTCCTCCAGATTGATGCCGCCGAAGGAGGGAGCGAGCCGGACCACCGTCTCGACGATCTCGTCGACGCCGGTGCAGGCGAGTGCGATCGGCACCGCGTCCACACCGCCGAACTGCTTGAACAGGATGGCCTTGCCCTCCATGACGGGGAGCGAGGCCTCCGGGCCGATGTCACCGAGCCCGAGCACTGCCGTGCCGTCGGTCACCACAGCGACCACGGACGACTTCCACGTGTAGTCGTGGACGAGTTCCGGCTGCTCGGCGATCGCGCTGCACACCTTCGCGACGCCGGGCGTGTAAGCCAGGGACAGGTCGTCCTTGTTGCGGACGGGCACAGTGGCTTGCACAGCCATTTTGCCGCCGCGGTGCAGCGCGAAAGCCGGGTCGAAGGCATCGAGGGGCTCGGCCCCGCCTTCGAGATCCGTACTGCTGTCGCTGCGAGGATTGACGATCTCCGCTGCCACTTTAATTTACCCCTTAAGTCTTTATTGTTTGAGGGTGACCACTCCTGGTTGAGGGGTGGGCGGGCACCGCGCAGGCCCTGCCGCCGTGGTTGCGTACGGGCCGCTGCGCGACGGGCGCGCCGCACACGCGCCCTGAGCCCCGGATGAGGGGTGTAAAGAACCTTCTTACCGGACGGACGGCGTCGAGGACGAGTCCATAACGCCAAGATCACACGTCGGTGAGATGACTCATGCCTTGATCCACTGACACTTCCGGACATGTCCTCGTTCGGCCATGAGTGCCGCGTAGCGGTCGTCCGCATCGCGCGAAGCGCCGAAGATCTTCCGGCCGGAAGGAGGGATTCCCGCACAAGATCCGGCCGCGACCTACCGGCCCGTAACGGTTCGGGGGTCACCCGTTATCCGATTTTGACATGGCGGGCACCGTGAATCACGCAATCCGAATGGCAAGATGCCGTCATTACACGAGGTCGCGACACTCGAAGGTGTGTGTTCTCGTCGACCTATCGGCTACTCCCTCATCCGCCGGAGGAACCCTCATGACCGCACGCACCACCCGTCGTACCACGGCCGCGCCGTCCCGGATAGCAGCGGTCGGTGCGATCGCGGTCGCCGGCGCTCTGATCCTCACCGGCTGCGGTGACCAGACGGACAAGAGCAGCGACACCAGCAGCTCCGGCACGTCCACGTCCTCGGCGCCGCTTGCCGACAAGCTCCCTGCCGACATCAAGAGCGCGGGTGTCGTCAAGGTGGGCTCCGACATCGCCTACCCGCCGGTCGAGTACATGGAGAACGGCAAGGCCGTCGGTATCGACCCGGACATCGCCGACGCCCTCAGCAAGCAGCTCGGCGTCAAGTTCGAGTTCCAGAACGGCAAGTTCGACCAGCTCATCGTGGGTCTGCAGTCCAAGCGCTTCAACGCGATCATGTCCGCGATGAACGACACGAAGGACCGCCAGAACGGCATCGACTCGGACACCGGCAAGAAGGCCGGCAACGGCATCGACTTCGTCGACTACTTCACCGCCGGCACCTCGATCCTCGTCCAGAAGGGCAACCCCAAGGGCATCAAGTCCCTGGACGACCTGTGCGGCAAGGTCGTCGCGCTGCAGAAGGGCACCACGTCCGAGGGCATCGCGAAGGCCCAGAGCACGAAGTGCACGAAGGACGGCAAGAAGGCGATCACGCTCCAGACCTTCGACACCGACCCCGAGGCGCTGCTCCGCCTGAAGCAGGGCGCGTCCGTCGCCGACCTGAACGACTTCCCGGTCGCGGCCTACAACGCCAAGACCTCGGGCGGCGGCAAGGACTTCGAGGTCGTCGGAGACCAGATCGAGGCCGGCCCGTACGGCATCGGCCTCAGCAAGGAGAGCACCCAGCTGCGGGACGCGATCTCGGCCGCCATGAACGCGATCATCAAGAACGGTGAGTACGCCAAGATCCTGGAGAAGTGGAACGTCACGGACGGCGCGCTGACCGAGGCCAAGATCAACGGCGGCTCCTGACCCTGCCTGACGCAACACTGAAGGGCAGTCACTGTGACTGACACTGTCGACAAGACTCCGGCGCCGTCCGTGCCGCCGGAGCAGATCAAGGCCATCCCGGTGCGCCACTACGGCCGCTGGGTGGCCGGCGTCCTGGTCATCGCGGTGCTGGTGCTGATCGGGCTCGCGTTCTCCAACGCGAACATCAACTACAGCATCATCCCGGACTACGTCACGGACGCGACGATCCTGTCCGGCGTCTGGCACACGCTGTACATCTCCGTGCTCGCCATGGTGCTGGGACTTGTGCTGGGCGTGATCCTCGCAGTCATGCGGATGTCCTCGAACCCGGTGACCAGCACCGTGTCGTGGTTGTACATCTGGTTCTTCCGCGGCACTCCGGTGCTGGTGCAGCTGCTCCTCTGGTACAACCTCGCGCTGGTGTTCCCCGTGCTCAACCTGGGGTTCTACAAGGACGAGATGAACCAGGTGATGACGCCGTTCCTGGCGGCTCTCCTCGGGCTCGGCCTGAACGAGGCCGCGTACATGTCCGAGATCGTCCGGGCCGGCATCCAGTCCGTCGACGAGGGACAGATGGAGGCGTCGCACGCGCTGGGCATGACCCAGGGCAAGACACTGCGACGGGTGATCCTCCCGCAGGCCATGCGGGTGATCGTGCCGCCGACCGGCAACGAGTTCATCAACATGCTGAAGACCTCGTCGCTCGCCTACGCGGTCCAGTTCAACGAACTCATCAAGCGGTCCCAGGACATCTCCAGCACCTCGCTCGCGGTCGTCGAGCTCTACTTCGTTGCGTCGATCTGGTACCTGATCCTGACCAGCATCTTCAGCGTCTTCCAGTACTACCTGGAGCGCCGCTACGCCCGCGGATCGTCGCGCAACCTGCCGCCGACCCCGTTGCAGCGCCTGAAGAAGAACCTCCGTCTGTTCGGTTCCTTCCGCCGCCCGGAGGTGGCCCGATGACCAGTCTCAGCAAGGATGTCGCCGCGAGCACGAGCGGCCGTCCGATGGTCAAGGCCGAGGGGGTGCACAAGTCCTTCGGGCTCGCGCACATCCTCAAGGGCATCGACCTGGAGGTGAATCCGCGCGAGGTGTTCTGCCTGATCGGTCCGTCGGGTTCCGGCAAGTCGACCTTCCTGCGGTGCATCAACCACCTGGAGAAGATCAGCGCCGGGCGCCTGTACGTCGACGGCGACCTGGTGGGATACCGCCAGAAGGGCGACAAGCTCTACGAGCTGAAGGAGCGCGAAGTAGCCGCCCAGCGGCGGGACATCGGCATGGTGTTCCAGCGCTTCAACCTCTTCCCGCACATGACGGCGCTGGAGAACGTCATGGAGGCGCCGGTACAGGTCAAGGGTGACACCAAGGCCGTCGCGCGCGCGCGGGCGGAGCGTCTGCTGGACCGGGTGGGCCTCGGTGACCGCAAGGGTCACTACCCCGCCCAGCTGTCCGGCGGCCAGCAGCAGCGCGTGGCCATCGCCCGTGCGCTGGCGATGGAGCCCAAGCTGATGCTCTTCGACGAGCCGACCTCGGCTCTCGACCCCGAGCTCGTCGGCGAGGTCCTCGACGTCATGCGGGACCTCGCGGAGGACGGCATGACGATGATCGTCGTCACGCACGAGATGGGCTTCGCCCGTGAGGTCGGCGACTCGCTCGTCTTCATGGACGACGGTGTCGTGGTCGAGTCCGGCAACCCGCGCGACGTCCTGACGAACCCGCAGCACGAGCGGACGCAGGCGTTCCTGTCGAAGGTCCTCTGACCGGGACGTCGACACTCCTGAGCGCAGGCGGCAAGGGGCGGTACGGGTCTCCCGTACCGCCCCTTCCTCATGCCCGCGCCCGCACGCCCTCCCCGCTACGGCAGCAGCGCCGGGTTCCGGATCAGCTTGTCCAGCTGGGCCCGGGTCAGCGGCGGGGTCTTGAGCAGCGGGCCGAGCCGGCCCTTGCCCTGGAAACCGGTGCCGGCCCGGATGGCAGCAGAGCGGCTTCCTCGCCGCGCGTCATCCCGCCCCCTTCCCCGGCCCGCGCTCGCGGACCGTCTCACCCTTCCAGTGCGGCGGGAGGTGCCGCACGACGCGGCGGAGGCGGTACGGATTTTCCGTACCGCCTCAACAGAGCCTGCGGGTGGCCTACTTGACCGCGAGCACCAGCGCGTCCGAGGGGGAGCGCCACACCGGCCGGGCCTCCCCGAAGCCCTGCTCGCGCAGCACGCGCGCGTGCCAGTCGGCGGAGGGGGTGTCCCCGTCGGCGTGCTCGCCGTAGATCTCGAAGCGGCGGGCGGTGGGTCCGGCGAGGACGGGGTCCTGGGCGGCCACCTCCCACCATTCGGCCCAGTCGAGGGCGCCGTCCTTCTTGGCCTGCTCCATGCGGGCGTGCCGCTGGGCCCGGTCGGCGGCGTTGATCCGGGGTGTCGTCTCGTCGATCATGTGGTCGGCGTTCATGAACACACCGCCATCACGGACGAGTTCGGCGATCTGGCCGTAGAGGACGGTGAGGGGTTCGCTGTGCAGCCAGTGCAGGGCCGTGGCGGTCAGCACGGCGTCGTACGTGTCGTACGGCAGCGAGGCGCGCCACCGCGGATCCTTGAGGTCGGCCGCGACGAAGGAGACCCGGTCGTCGCCGGCGAAGGTGCCCTCGGCGATGGCGAGGAGGGCGGGGTCGAGGTCGACGCACGTGCTGGTGGCTCCGGGGAGGCGGGCGAGCAGCCGGGCGGTGATGGTGCCGGTGCCGCAGGCGAGGTCGAGGACGCGGGGCGCGGGCCCGACGAGGGCCTCGACCATGTCGAGCATCACCCGGAAGCGGTCCTCGCGGTCCGGCATGTACCACTCCTGCTGCCGGTCCCAGCTCCGCTGCCAGGCGTTCCAGTCGGTTCCGGTGCCGATGGCCATGAAAGCCCCTCCTCCAGTCGACCACGTAATACCCTGTAAGCGCGATCGTCTGTTACCTGACCACCGTCCCGACGATAGAGCGCCTCCGTAAGGACTACAAGTGGAACTGGCCTATTACTCGGACTATGCCGTCCGCCTCGTCAACACCGAGGAACCGGCCCGGGGCAAGGACTCGTTGACCTCGGTCGAGGCCGTCCGTGACCTGTTCGAGGGCAACTCCTCGGCGGCCCGCCGCGCCGCGGAGGCGGACGTCACCCGCTTCCGTTCGGTACGGGGGCGGCTGCGCGCGGTCTTCGAGGCGGCGGACGGCGGCGAGGAGACCCTCGCGGTGGACCTGCTGAACTCGCTGCTCCTCGAATTCCCGGTGAGCCCGCAGATCTCGGGGCACGACCACCGCGACGACGACGGCCGCCCACTGTGGCACATGCATCTCGCGGACCACCCGTCGAACGCGACCGCGGGCTACGCGGCGATCGCGGCGATGGGCCTCGCCTTCCATCTGACCGAGTACGGCGTGGACCGCCTCGGCCTGTGCGAGGCCGCCCCGTGCCGCAACGCCTACCTGGACACCTCGACCAACCGCTCCCGGCGCTACTGCTCGGACCGCTGCGCGACCCGCGCCAACGTCGCGGCCTACCGCGCCCGCAAGCGCCTGGAGGCGGACCGGACGGGAAGCACCGGCCTGGCTGCCACCAGCACCCAGCGGACGACGGCGAACGGCGAACGCTGACCCGCCTTCGGCGGCCGGAACCTGAACCGCACCTTCCCGAGGACGAGTTCCTCGGGAACGGTTCCGTAGTCGGTGCTGTCCCCGCCCGCGAACGCGTTGTCCCCGAGCACCCACCAGCCGCCCTCACGCCGCTCCGCGATCCGCTTCACGACGAGCAGGTCCTGCTGGAACGGATGCCGCAGGACGACGACGTCGCCCGGCCCCACCCGCGCCCCCCACTGAACGACGAGCCGATCCCCGTGCTGGAGTGTGGGCACCATGGAAGGGCCCGTCACCTCCGCCGCCCCGAACGGCAGCAGGGCCTTCCCCCGCTCGGTCTCCTGCGACAGCTCCGGCATCACCGGCACCTCCCCGGTCCTATCCTCCACCAGTCCCAGTTTCACCCCGGACTTTTGTCCTAAGCCCATGGGGGCACTCGCGAAAACGCCTCTCCCACGGAGTAATGTCCCACCTGAGAAGACGATCACGAGGAAGGACAGCTCAATGCTCTCCCGCCTGTTTGCCCCCAAGGTCAAGGTCAGCGCGCACTGCGACCTGCCCTGCGGCGTGTACGACCCGGCCCAGGCCCGCATCGAGGCGGAGTCGGTGAAGGCCGTCCAGGACAAGATGGCCGGCAACGACGACCCGCACTTCCAGGCTCGCGCCACCGTCATCAAGGAGCAGCGCGCCGAGCTCGCCAAGCACCACGTGTCGGTGCTCTGGAGCGACTACTTCAAGCCCCCGCACTTCGAGAAGTACCCGGAGCTGCACCAGCTGGTCAACGACGCGCTCAAGGCCCTCTCGGCCGCGAAGGCGTCCACCGACCCGGCGACGGGCCAGAAGGCGCTGGACTACATCGCCCAGATCGACAAGATCTTCTGGGAGACCAAGAAGGCCTGATCTATGGCTAGGCCGTTTGACCTGCGGTTTCGCGGGTCGCATCGCCTGCTTGTCCGCACCCGGTCCGCGGGCCGCCGCTCTCGGCGTCCCGACGGTCCGGGTGCGTACTGCTTTCCTGGGGCAGTCGGCGTATCTCGGTCACACGGGCAGTTGGCGCATCTCGATCACACGCAGGCCCAGTGCCTGGAACCGGGTGAGCAGTCCATACAGATGGGCGTCGTCGATCACGGTGCCGAAGAACAGGGTCTGTTCCTTCGTACGTACCCTGTCGAGTTCGGCGAAGGCCGAGGCGAGCGTGTCCGAAACAAGGCCGGCGATGCGGAATTCGTAGCGCATACGAGCACTTCCTCGGGGCCGGGGCGCGGGGTCCGCTGCGATCCCCTGCCATCGTCGGTCCCGCGCACCGATGTGGCATCCCCCGGTGCGGGCGACATCCGCCCAGCTCGGAACACTCCCGCTCACACCCTCGCCCCTCCACCTTCCACCCATGCCCCGGCGCTCCGCCCTCCGGGCGCGGAAAAAGGCCGAAGAAGGGTGAGCGGGCGGTGCCCCCGGCGTGGGGTCCTCACCTTCGGCGGGTGATGCGGGTGATCGCGCGGGCGGCGAACCTTGAGGGGCGGGTCCGCGTTCCGCCGGCCCCGGGACCGCCTCGGAGGATGCCCGATGAACGCTCTCGCGGCGGTCGGCCGGGGCATCTCCTTCCGCGCCGGTCGCGCCGCGTTGCGCCGTCGGCGGCGGTTGCGCGCGGGCCTCCTCCAACTGGTGTTCATCGCCGTCGGACTGGGCCTCGGCCTCCTCGTCCCGGAGTTCACCCAGGGACCCGTGCTGCCCTCCCGCCAGGTGTCCGAGATGCTGCTCGCGACCGGTTTCGGGGTGCTCGGCGCGGCCACCGTCATCTTCTCCGTGCTGTTCCTGGTGGTGCAGTGGGCGGCCACCACCTTCACACCGCGGCTCACCCTGTTCCGGGACGCGCCGATCGTGTGGCGGACGTTCGCCTTCGCCGTCGGGATGACCGTCTTCTGCGCCACCGCGGCGCTGACCATCGCCGACCGGGACGAGGCCTCGGTTGTCCTGCCGATCAGCGCGGGCGTCCTGCTGCTCCTGCTGCTGACGCTGCTGCGCAACCTGCTGCTGCAGGCCGTCGCCGCGATCCAGCTGGCCCCGGTGCTCGGTTCCATCTCCGAACGGGGCCGGCACAACCTCGACGTCCTCTACGCGAGCGGCCCGGGAGATCCGGGAAACCCAGGAGCCCCGGGAGCCCGGTTCGGTCCGGGCGGGCCGCGGTCGACGGTCAGCTGGCCGGAGCCCGGCGCCGTGCTGCAGCGCGTGGACGTGGGCCTGCTGGCGGGCGCGGCACGGGAGGCGAACGCGATCGTCGTACTGCGGGTGACCCCCGGCACCACCTTGCAGTACGGCACCACCGTCGCCGAGGTGTACGACGGCGAACTGCCCGCCTCCGCCGTCCTGCGCGGCCTGGAGACCGGCGCCGAGCGGGTCTTCGACCAGGACCCCGGACTCGCCTTCCGGTTGCTCGCCGACATCGCGCTCAGGGCGCTGTCCCCGGCGGTCAACGACCCCGCCACGGCGGTGCAGGCGCTGGACGCCATGGAAGATCTGCTGCGCCGGCCGGTCCCGGCGAAGGCCCGGCCGCGTGAGGTCGCCGACCGTGCGGGCACGTTGCGTGTCGTCGTCCCGCTGCCGGGGTGGGAGGACTTCCTGCGGACCGCTCTCGACGACGTGGTCCCGGCAGCCCGGAACTCCCCGATGGTGCTCATCCGCCTCCGGACGCTCCTGGAGGACCTGCGCGGGACGGGCCACGGCCGCGCCGACGCGCCGCTCGCCAGACGCCTGGCCTGGGTGGACGAAGAGCTCGGCGCCCGTTTCTCCCGGCTGCGGGGCGCCCTCGCGGAGGAACGCGAGTTGCAGGAGGAGCACCCGGACAGCGGATGAACGGGTCACCGAGGGGCCCGGGGACCCGACCGGCCCCTGGCTCAAAAGCCCGTGGCAGCGCATCCGCGAGCTCACCCGCGGAGGGTGATCCGGCGGGGCGGGGGGTGACCGCACTCTGGAGCCGAAGCAAGACGTCACGCGTCAGAGAGGGCACCGCTCATGGCCTGCATCCAGCGGCAGATCCGGCCCGTGCCGGGCGTGCCGCGCCCCGGGCCCGTCCGTCACGGCCCGAAGGACCCCGAACGGTCCTTCGCGTCGCCGTGGCCCTCGGGACCCCCGCGGCCCGCGCCGTCGATGCAGCCGCTGCCGCCCCCGGACGACGCCGCGAACGTCGCACCGATCACACCGATCACACCGGACGACGTCGTCCCGACGCGCCCCGTGTGTTCGGGGGGCCCTGCTCGCCCCCCCGCCTTCGAGCGTCTGTCCGCCGGCGGGCCCCGCAACCCCGCCCGGCACTCCACCGCGCTCTGCGCACCGACCCGCCAGGCCCCTGACCGGCCGCAACCCCCCGCCGGCCGGGCCCGGGCGGAATCCCCGAGATCGCGACCCGGCGCCCGGCGACAGTTCGATCCGCCCGACACCCAAGGCAACGCTCGCGGAGATGTCGCACAACCGACAGGAGTTCGACCATGAACGGCTCGACGCTCAATCTGGCAGCGGACTACCCCCTGCTGCAGGTCTTCTGGAGCATGATGTGGTTCTTCCTCTGGATCCTCTGGTTCATGCTGCTCTTCCGCGTCATCGGGGACGTCTTCCGCGACGACGAGCTGAGCGGCTGGGGCAAGGCGGGCTGGTGCGTCTTCGTCGTCATCGTGCCCTTCCTGGGCATCTTCGTGTACCTGATCGCACGGGGCCGCGGAATGGGTGAGCGCGAGATGAAGCGCATGCAGCGGAACCAGGAGGACATGAACTCCTACATCCGCGAGACCGCCGGGACCAGCGGCAAGGCCGACGAGCTGGCGAAGCTCGCGGACCTCAAGAGCCACGGCCACCTCACGGCCGAGGAGTTCGAGCAGGCCAAGGCCAAGGTCCTCGCCGCCTGACGGCACGGACAGCCCCGCGCACGCAAGACCGCCGCCGTCCTCCGGACAGTGATCCCCCGGAGGGCGGCGAGCCTTGTGGCCGGGGAGTTCGGGGCCCTGTTGTCGGTGGCGCGTGCCATTCTGGGGAGGTGGGAAATCCCAGACCCCTCGAAGACCTGGTCCGGCTGCGGCAGGCACGCGACCGGATGAACCGCGAGTACGCGGAGCCGTGGGACATGGCCACGCTCGCGCGCACCGCGCTGATGTCGCCCGGTCACTTCCAGCGGAGCTTCAGGGAGGCGTTCGGCGAGACGCCGTACACCTATCTGATGACCCGCAGGATCGAGCGCGCGAAGGCGCTGCTGCGGCGCGGCGACCTGACGGTGACCGAGGTGTGCTTCGCGGTGGGCTGTACCTCACTCGGTTCGTTCAGCTCGCGGTTCACCGAGCTGGTGGGCGAGACCCCGAGCGCGTACCGGGCCCGTCCGCACGACCACGGTGCCCCCATTCCGTCCTGCGTGGCCCGCCGCATGACCCGGCCGGCCCGCCACCGCAACCCGGAGGCGGAACCGGGCACGCGTCTTTAGGGGCTGCCGTCCGGTACACGCGGCGGACGCCTGAGCCGCCGGACAAGCCCTAGGTTGGACGCATGGATCTGAAACTCTTCCAGTGCTTCATCTCAGTCGACGACCACGACAAGGCGCTCGCCTTCTACTGTGGCGTGCTGGGCCTGGAGGTCCGGGGTGACGTCGGGTTCGAGGGCATGCGGTGGGTCACCGTCGGCTCGCCGCTCCAGCCGGACGTGGAGATCGTCCTTGAACCCCCGGCGGCGGACCCGGACGCGTCTCCCGCGGACAAGCAGGCCATGGCCGAACTGCTGGCCAAGGGGATGCTGCGCGGTGTGATCTTCTCGACGACCGACTGCGACGAGCTCTTCGAGCGCGTCCGCGCCTCGGGCGCCGAGGTCCTCCAGGAGCCCGCGGACCAGCCCTACGGCCTGCGGGACTGCGCCTTCCGCGACCCGGCGGGCAACCTCCTTCGCTTCGCGGAAGAACGCGCCACCACCTGACCCGACCGACGCCCCCGGCTCGGCGCAGTACCGCCCGACCGGACCGACGCCCGCCGACTGGGCGCGGTACCGGCTCACCGGGCCGACGCCCGCCCGCTCGGCGCAGAACCACCTGTCCCGGACCGACGCCCGCCGGCTCGGCGCCGCGTCGGCCGGTCCGGGCGACGCCCGGCCGGCTCGGCGTTCCGCCGGACGCGCGGGGGTCGGCCGTCGTTCTCGGGTGGCCGGGGGCGACGGGCGGCCGGAATCACGTGGGAGGGACACTACGTCCGTGTGTTCCGTGGGCATGGTCCTGTCCGCCCGCGGAGTGAACCGTCCGAACGCCTTCGAGGGAGTCACCCGTGCCGTCCGAGCGCCCCCGCGTCCTGTTCGTCACCGACCTGGCCTATCCGGCCAAGGGGCGGCGGTACTGCGACGAGGACATCGCCCTGACCTCGCGGCTGCGCGAGGAGTTCGACATCGCCGTGTGCCACCCGCTGGACGCGGCCGCGCTGATGACCGGCTTCGACGCCGTGGTCGTACGCAACAGCGGGCCGGTCCTGCACTACCAGGCCGCGTACGACGCGTTCCGGGAGCGGGCGCTCGCGGAGGGTGTCCGGGTCTACAACCAGCTGTCGGGCAAGGGGGACATGGCCGGCAAGGGGTATCTGCTGGAGCTGACCGCCGCCGGGTTCCCGGTCATCCCGACCGTCGACCGTGCACCTGACCTGGATCTGCTGCCCGAGGCCGACATGTATGCGGTGAAGCCGAAGCAGGGCGCGGACTCCATCGGCCTGGAGTTCGTGCCGCGCGAGGAACTCGCCGGCCTGCCGTTCGGCGACATCCTCGTCCAGCCGCGCGTCGACTTCCGCTACGAGGTGTCGTTCTACTTCGTCGACGACACCCTCCAGTACGCCCTGTACGCGCCCGACCCGGAGCGGCGGTGGGCCCTGGAGCCCTACGAACCGACGGACGAGGACCGGGAGTTCGCGCAGCGGTTCGTCGAGTGGAACGACATCACGTACGGCATCCAGCGCGTGGACGCCTGCCGGGCCCCCGGTGGTGAGCTGCTCCTCGTCGAGCTGGAGGACCTCAACCCGTATCTCTCGCTGGACGTCCTCTCCCCCGAGGTCCGGGACGCCTTCGTCGCGCGGATGAAGACGTCGTTGCGCGCCCTGATCGGACAGGAGCCGGTACGAGCCGTACCGACCGTGCGGCGGGGAGCGTCCCGATGACCGCGCGACCGGTCATCCGGTGGACCCACGTCTTCGTCGACCGGCCCGCGGGGGATCTCGGACCGGCACTCGCCTTCTGGACCGCGGTCACCGGGACAAAGGTGTCCGAACCGCGCGGCGACCAGGGTGAGTTCATAACGCTGCGGCCCGGTGCGGGGGACGCGTGCGTGAAGGCGCAAGGTGTCGGGGACGGCACCGGCGGCGCGCATCTCGACCTGTCTGTGGAGGACGTACCGGCGCTGGTGGAGTGGGCGCTGCGGCTGGGTGCCGAGGTCGTCGCGGAGCACGAGGGGTGGGCCGTACTGCGGTCCCCCGGCGGGCAGTTGTTCTGCGCGGTGCCCTGGCAAGGGGAGTCCGCGCGGCCTCCGGTGATCGAGGGGCCGGGCGGCACGACGAGCCGGCTCGACCAGGTGAGCATCGATCTGGCACCTGGCGTGTACGCCGCCGAGATCGCCTTCTGGAGCGAGCTCACGGGGTGGGAGTCCCATCCCGGCGCGCTCCCGGAGTTCCACCTGGTCAGGCCGCCTGCCGGGCTGCCGCTGCGCATCCTGCTGCAACGCCTCGGCACCGACCGCCCCACCTCCGCCCATCTGGACCTCGCCTGCTCGGACGTCGAGGGGGTCCGGGCCCACCACGAAGCCCTCGGGGCGACGCCGGTCGGCCGGGGTGCGCGCTGGACGGTGATGCGGGACCCCGTCGGCGGCACCTACTGCCTGACCGGCCGCGATCCGGCGACGGGCAGCCTGCCCCAGGGCCTGTCCGACAGGCCCTAGGGGCCGGTCGCGTACAGGCAGAGGACGGGCTTGCCGTCACTCTTGCCCGGACAGGGAAGCGTCGAGGGTTCGATTGAGAGCAGCGGTGCCGGCGCCTCGCGGCCGTCACGGCCGTCCTGCTCGGAGGTGTACCAGCCGGTGGGTGGCGGCTCCGCCGAGGCCTGGAGCCAGAGGGTGAGGATGCCGCCGCCGACCACGGCGACCGCCCACACCGCCACGGCCCAGCGCCACACCCGGCGCCGTCCCCCCGCCGCCCTCACGCCGAAGCCGTCCCGCCCTGGTCCCAGACCTCCACGTCCACGACGGCCTCCACCGGGATCGGCCCGTAGATGTGCGGGAACTCCTCGCCGCCGGACTCCATCGCCTCGAAGCGGACGGGCACCTCGAGGCGTTCGGCGTCGACGACGAGGACCACGAGTTCGTCGGGTCCGGCGTACGAGCCGTACACCGTGGCCGCCACGGCGGGGAGTTGGCGGCGCAGCGAGCAGTGGATGAAGCCCTCCTCCTGAAGGGTCCGGCCGCGGGTGGACGTCTCGAAGACGCCGGACGCGCGGGCCGCGTCCCACAAGGGGCGCTCGGTCAGGTGCAACAGAGGTTCGGACATGCGGACAACGCTACGACCTCAGCCGGGCCGCCCGCGCCTCCAAATAGCGCCGTTCGGGGAGGCTCAGGGTCTTGGCCGCCGCCGACTCGTAGGCGCCGCGGGCTCCGGCCGGGTCACCCGCGCGCTCCAGCAGGTGACCGCGGACCGCGTCCAGCCGGTGTCCGGCGGCCGACTCGCCCTCCAGCCGGTCGAGTTCGGCGAGGGCGGCGCTCGGCCCGTGCACCATGGCCACGGCGACCGCGCGGTTGAGGCGTTCGACGGGGCCGGGGACCCGGCGGACGAGGACGTCGTACAGGCCGAGGATCTCGGTCCAGTCCGTGGCCTGGGCCGAGGGTGCCTCGTCGTGGACGGCGGCGATCGCGGCCCGGAGCCCGTAGGGGCCTGCCGGCCCCCGCGCCAGCGCCCTGGTCACCAGGGCCACGCCCTCCTCGATCGCCGCCCTGTCCCAGCGGGTGCGGTCCTGCTCGTCGAGGGGAACGAGCTCCCCGTGCGGCCCGGTCCGCGCGGCGCGCCGGGCGTCGGTCAGCAGCATCAGCGCGAGCAGGCCGGTCACTTCACCGTCCTCGGGCAGCAGTTGCTGGACCGTGCGCGTCAACCGGATTGCCTCATGGGCGAGTTCGGCCCGCTGGAGTGCCGTGCCGGAGGTCGCCGTATAGCCCTCGTTGAAGATCAGGTAGAGGGTGTGCAGGACGGCGGGGAGCCGTTCCTCCCAGTGGTCGGGGCGGCCGAAACCGACGCCTCGCACCCGCTGCTTGGCCCGGCTGATGCGCTGCGCCATGGTCGCCTCGGGCACCAGATACGCCCGCGCGATCTCCGCCGTGGTCAGACCGCCCACCGCGCGCAGGGTGAGCGCGATCTGCGCGGCCGGGCTCAGATCGGGATGGCAGCACAGGAACAGGAGGGAGAGCGTGTCGTCCTCCGACGGGGCGCGGTCCGCGCCCGGCGGCGGCGCCGTGAAGGCGTCCCGCGGCGTCAGCGCCGCCACCTTCTCCTCCCGCAGCC
Organism: Streptomyces sp. NPDC005784; assembly: GCF_042871525.1. Classification (NCBI taxonomy): domain Bacteria; kingdom Bacillati; phylum Actinomycetota; class Actinomycetes; order Kitasatosporales; family Streptomycetaceae; genus Streptomyces; species Streptomyces sp. NPDC005784. Next base: position 145,091 of record NZ_JBIAIQ010000013.1, on the reverse strand, counting down.
GCCGCGCCTCCTCCGCGCGCAGCGCGTCGACGAGCCGCCGCGAGGCGACCTTGATCAGCCATCCGCGCGGGTTGTCCGGCACCCCTTTCGCGGGCCACTGCGCCGCGGCCGCGAGCAGCGCCTCCTGCGTGGCGTCCTCGGCCGCGTCGAAATGCCCGTAGCGGCGCACGAGCGCGCCGAGGACCTGCGGCGCATGGCGGCGCAGCAGGTCCTCGACCTCGGTCGTGCCTCTCATCCCGCTCAGAGGTCCCCGGCACCGTCCTGGATGCGCCGGACGACCACCGGGTGCTCGGTGAGACCCTCGGGACCCGGGCAGCGGGTGACCCGCTCGGCGATCTCGGTGACCCGCTCCAGGCTCGCGCAGTCGACCACCCAGTAGCCGGCCATCAGCTCCTTGGTCTCGCTGTACGGGCCGTCGGTGATCACGGCCTTGCCGTCGGGGCCCCTGCTCACCAGGCGGGTCTGCGCGGGGTCGGTCAGCCCCTGGGCGTCGACCAGCTCACCGGATTCGGAGAGGTCGTCGCTGATCGCGCCCATGTAGGCGTACATGGCCTGCAGTTCCTGCTCGTTCCAGGCCGGCGCCTGTGCGGACGCCTTGCCCCGCATGCCCTCGTAGTCGGCCTGTGTGCCCTGCACCATCACCAGGTACTTCATGAGTCCGCTCCTTCGGCTTCCTCGGCTCGGACCACCCGTGGTGGGCGGCTCTCACAGGGGACGTCGGAGCCGGCCCGCGTTTCTCTACACGTCTCCACCCGGCGGCGTCCGGTGCGTCAGGATTTCTCCGCGGCGGGCTCCTCCGGCAGATCTTGCCCCTGCCCCTCACCCTGTCCCTGCCCCTGCCCCTGCAGGTGTCCGTGTACGTGTCCGGGCCCATCGGCGTACGCCGCGCACTCCGGGTTCCGGCAGGGTCCGGGGCCCCATTTGGGCACCCAGGCGCCCAGCGTCTTGTACCGGTGCACCATCGTGGCGACCGGTTGCCCGCATTCGGGACATACATGCTCATCGGTGCCCATGCCTTCAGGGTAGGGCGGCGAACCCAGCGCTTCCTGTTGTACGTCCCCGATCAGGCCCGGGGTCGGGGCCGGGTCGGGCCCGGGTCGGGTCGGGCCCGGGTCGGGGCGGGCCCGGGTCGGGGCGGGCCCGGGTCGGGGCGGGCCCGGGTCGGGGCGGGCCCGGGTCGGGGCGGGCCCGGGTCGGGGCGGGGCCGGGTCGGGCCCGGGTCGGGGCGGGGCGGGGCCGGGTCGGGCCCGGGTCGGGGCGGGGTCGGGTCGGGCCCGGGTCGGGGCGGGTCGGGGCGGGTCGGGGCCCGGATCCCGGTCTAGTCCCCGGCCCCGGCCCCGGTCTGTCGCCCCGGTCGCGGCTCGCGCCACATCGGCCACATCCGCGGGCCGTCCGGCAGGTCGAGGGGACGGCCCGTGAGCACGAAGCCGAGCCTTTCGTAGAGTGCGCGGCTGCGGGCGTTGCTCGCCTCCAGATAGGCGGCCAGGCCCTCGCGGTCGCAGCGGTCGAGGACCGACTCGATCAGCGCGCGGCCGAGCCCCTCGCCCTGGCGCTCCGGCGCCACCCCGATCATCCACAGATACGCGTGGGCGCGTCCCTCGGGGTGGATGTCCGCCGTCAGCCGACCGATCAGCTCGACCCGCTCGTTGTCCGGATCGACAGCGGCACGAAGTTGCGCGGGAGCGTCCTCGTCCTCGCCATCGCCCTCGCCGTCGTGGTTCCCGGCGGGGACGGACAGCCACAGGGCGCACGCCGAACCGTCCTCGGCGAGGTCGATACGCCCCTCGGCGAGCACTGCATCGGCGAACGCCGCCATCAGCTTGGGGTGCGTGGCGCGGCGGTGCGCCGGGGCCGGGAAGACCCAGTTGCTCACCGGATCGTCCTGGAACGCCTCGTCCAGCAGTCGGACGACCAGTTCCCGGTCCGCCTCGCCCGCCACCCGGATCGCCACACCCATGACCAGCCCCGCCCTTCGCCCCAACCAGCCTTTACCGTACGGCGGTTGAGCCTATTCGGTCGCGAGCCGACACACCGCCCCCGGGGTGTCCAAGGGGCTCCGCAAGGGCACGGGCAAGGGCAAGGGCGCGGGCCCCGCACACCGTGGGGATGCGCGGGACCCACCCTCCGGAGCCGGGCACCGTACGGATGTCAGGTGCCGTACGGTGCCCGGGTTCCGGTGTCGTCGACCGGCCGACGGGGCCGGTCAGTTGCTGCGCCGGGTGACGAACTCGGCCAGTGCGAGAAGACCGCCCGCCGCCTCGGGGTCGGGTACCGCGCGGGACAGTTCGTGCATCGCCCGGGACATCCGGTCGGCCGCCTGGGCCTGTGCCCAGTCGCGCCCGCCCGCCCGCTCGACCGCCAGCGCCGTACGCTCCAACTCCCCTTCCCGGTACGGCGCCGCGTACAACTCGGCCAGCTCCACGGCCGCCGGGGTGTCCGAGGTGAGCGCGGCCACCACGGGCAGCGACTTCTTGCGGGCGGCGAGGTCCGCCCCGGCCGGTTTGCCGGTGCGGCCCGGGTCCCCCCAGATCCCGATCACATCGTCGATCAGCTGGAAGGCGAGCCCCGCCTCCCGGCCGAAGGTGTCGAGCGCCTCGACGTCCTCGGTGGCCGCCCCCGCGTACAGCCCCCCGATGGCGCAGGCGCTGCCGAGCAGGGCGCCCGTCTTCGCCTCGGCCATGGCGAGGCACTCGTCGAGGGTGACCTCGTCCGGGCCGAGCTTCTCCATGGCCGTGTCCGTGTGCTGTCCGGCGCACAGTTCGACGACGCAGCCCGCGAGCCGCGCGGCGGCCGCCGAGGACGCCCGGTGCGGGTCCTCGGCGAGCAGCCGCATGGCCAGTGCCTGCAGGGCGTCCCCGGCGAGGATCGCGTCGGCGTCGCCGAACACGGTCCACGCGGTGGGGCGGTGTCTGCGGGTGGCGTCCCGGTCCATCACGTCGTCGTGCAGCAGGGTGAAGTTGTGGATCAACTCCACCGCGGCGGCCGCCCGTACGGCCGTCGCGTGCTGTCCGCCGAGCGCCTGGACCGCGGTCAGCACCAGCGCGGGCCGGATGGCCTTCCCGGCGTTCCCCGCCGCCGGGGTGCCGTCCGCCTGCTCCCAGCCGAAGTGGTACAGCGCGATCCGGCGCATCGAGCCCGGCAGCGAGTCGACGGCCCGGCGCAGCTCGGGGTCGACGGACGCCCTCGCCCGCTCCAGGATGACCGCGGCCTCCTGCGCGTCGGGCGGATTCGGCGCGCCCCGTCGTTGCACGGGCCTCCCGCCGGGACTTCGCCGGTCGGGAGTCCCGGCCGGGCGCCGCCTGTCGGGAATTCCGGCCGGACCCTGCTGTGTCTCCGTCGTCATGCGGTCACCCGCGCGATCGCGGGGGAGAGCCGGCTGACATCGGCGCCTGAACGGCCGCCGGGCGCGCACCCCCGTCGTGGCCCCGCCCCGAGGGGCGGGACCACGACGGGCTCCGCTTCGCGGATCGTCACCGCCAGCGGCCGATCTCGACGTTCTCCAGGATGCCGAGGGCGTCCGGCACGAGCACCGCGGCCGAGTAGTACGCCGTCACCAGGTAGGAGATGATCGCCTGTTCGTTGATGCCCATGAAGCGCACCGACAGGCTCGGCTCGATCTCGTCCGGGATGCCCGCCTGCTGGAGCCCGACCACCCCTTGCTCGGCCTCGCCGGTGCGCATGGCGATGATCGAGGTCGTACGGGCGTCGCTGACCGGGATCTTGTTGCACGGGAAGATCGGCACCCCGCGCCAGGTCGGGATGCGGTTGCCGGCCATCTCGATGCTCTCGGGGACGAGTCCGCGTTTGTTCAGCTCGCGGCCGAACGCGGAGATCGCGCGCGGGTGGGCGAGGAACAGCTTGGTGCCGCGCCGGCGGCTGAGCAGCTCGTCCATGTCGTCCGGGCTCGGTACGCCGTCGTGCGGCTGGAGCCGCTGGTCGTACTCGCAGTTGTTGAGCATGCCGAACTCGCGGTTGTTGATGAGCTCGTGCTCCTGGCGCTCCTTCAACGCCTCCACGGTGAGCCGCAACTGCTGCTCGGTCTGGTTCATCGGCTGGTTGTAGAGGTCGGCCACGCGCGTGTGCAGGCGCAGGACCGTCTGGGCGATGCTCAGTTCGTACTCGCGTGGGGTCGCCTCGTAGTCCACGAAGGTGCCCGGGATGTCCTGTTCCCCGGTGTGGCCGGCCGCGAGGTCGATCTCCTTCTCGCCGTACTTGTTGGTGCGCTGCGACGGAATCGCGCGCAGCTCCTGGAGATGGGCGCTCAGGGACTCGGCGCGCTCCGCCACCTGTTCGAGGTCCTGGCGGGGCAGCGCGAGCACGGTGACCGCCGTCACCGCGCGCGCCGTGTACTCCCAGATGGCCTCCGGGTCGATGAGCGCCTGCTCCCCGAAGTACGCGCCGTCGGCGAGGACACCGAGCACCGCGTCGTCCCCGTAGGGACCGGTGCCGATCTTCTCGACCTTGCCGTGCGCCAGCAGGAACACCTCTTCGGCCCGGCTGCCGAACGAGGCCAGCACCTCCCCCGGGGCGAACTCCCGCTGCTGGCACCGCTGGGCGAGCTCGTCCAGCACCTCCTGGTCCTCGTACGACCGCAGCACGGACAGTTCCCCGAGCTCGGCGGGGATGACCTGGACACGGTCCCCCGTCTTGACGAACGTCACGCGGCCGTCGCCCACGGAGTAGCTGAGCCGCCGGTTCACGCGGTACGTGCCACCCTGCACGTTCACCCACGGAAGCATGCGCAGCAGCCACCGCGAGCTGATCTCCTGCATCTGTGGCGCGGACTTGGTGGTGGTGGCCAGGTTCCGCGCGGCGGATGTGCCGAGACTCTGCTGCGGACGGCCCTGCTCCGCGCGGACCTCTTCGCCTACCGACATGAAAATTGCCCTCCCGGTCGTGCACTGATCTTCGGGAGCAAGCCTTCCATCACGGAGCGTGCTGGTGCTATTACACGAATGAGGGGGAATGGATCACTCCGGACCTGGGCAGAGGGGGTGATTCGCGGGGCCGCCCCGCCCGCCGGCCAGGGGAACTCCAAGATCCGGCCGTCCGTTCGCTCCCCCGACGGACAACGACGGACAACGACGGGAGACAGCAGTGGCAGGCTTCATGGACCGCGCGAAAGAGCAGGCGCAGCGCGGACTCACGCAGGGCAAGCAGAAGCTGGACGACGTGCAGGCGCAGCGCGCGGGCGGTGACCTCCTGAAGCGACTCGGCTCCGCCTACTACGCGGAGCGGCGGGGCAGCGGCTCCCCCGAGGCGACCCGGCAGGCCCTTCAGGCACTGGAGACCCACATCGCCGCCCACGGAGACGCCTTCCTCCGATCCTGACCGGTCTCGACCGATTACGACCGCTTACTCCGCGTCTGTCCGGATCGGCTCGCACGCTGTGCGAACGAGTGGGTCCGGCAGTCCGGCCGGCTATAGAAGCTGCGGTACGAGACGGCCACGACAGGTGACCGACGTACAGCGCGAAGGAGTCGGCCATGGCATCGCCCATGTCCGCGGGCAGTTTCCTGGACCGGATCAGGGAGGAAGGCGTCCATGTCGTCGAGGTCGGCGACTGGGAGCATCACAACCGCAATCACAAGGGCCCCTGGGGCCCGGTGCACGGGGTGATGATCCACCACACGGTGACCTCGGGCACCGAGCTCACGGTCGGACTCTGCCGCGAGGGCCGCGAAGACCTGCCCGGACCGCTGTGCCACGGTGTCATCACCAAGGACGGCGTCCTCCACATGGTCGGCTACGGCCGGGCCAACCACGCGGGCCTCGGCGACGACGACGTACTGCGCGCGGTGATCGCCGAGAAGGCGCTGCCGCACGACAACGAGGCGAACACCGACGGCAACCGCCACTTCTACGGCTTCGAGTGCGAGAACCTCGGCGACGGCAAGGACCCGTGGCCCGAGGCGCAGCTGAACGCCATCGCCAGGGTTTCCGCCGCGATCTGCCGTTTCCACGGCTGGACGGAGCGCTCGGTCATCGGCCACCTGGAGTGGCAGCCGGGAAAGGTGGACCCGCGAGGATTCACGATGAGCTTCCTGCGGGGGCGCGTGCGCGAGCTGCTGAAGTGAGCTGAGGCGGCGAGGCCGGCGGGGACGGCCGGCCTCGCGGCCCCCCGCGTCCGGCCGTCCCCGGACAGGTGTCCGACAATGAAGGGGTGACCAGCCCCGCCACCCCGGACCGTGCCGCCACACCCACTCCCGGCACACCGGGCACCCCCGGAGCCCCCGGCCCGGCCACCCCGGTCGCCCCCGCCGACCTGGCCACCCCGGGCGCTCCCGCCGACCTGGCCACCCCGCACAGCCCGGCCGATCCCGCCACCCCGGCCACCCCCGACAGTCCTGCCGGTCCCGCCGGTCCTGCCGGTCTCGCCGGCCCTGCCGACCTGACCACCCCGGCCCATCCCGCCGATCCGACCGCCCCGACCGCCCCGGCCACCCCCGACAGCCCGGCCGCTCCCGCCGACCCGGACACCCCGCACAGCCCGGCCGGTCCCGTCGGTCCCGCCGATCCGGCCACCCCGGACCACCTGGCCGGTCCCGCCGACCCGGACAGCCCGGCCCATCCCGCCAACCCGGCCACGCCGGCCAACCAGAACAGCACAGCCGATCCCGCCACCCCGGCCGACCTGGCCACCCCGCACAGCCCGGCCGGTCCGGCCGGTCCGGCCGACCCGGACACTCCGGCCGACCCTGGCACTCCGGAAAGTCCCGCCGGTCCCGTCGACCCGCTGACCCCGGTCGGCCCCACTGCCCCGGTCGGGCGGAGGGGCCCGGTCAGGTCGGGGGGCCCGCGCGCCTTCCTCGGACTCCGGCCCTGCGTCCCGTCGCCCCTGCGGGAGGTCGTGGACGGGCGGTTCGAGCGGTACGGGGTGCGGCTGGTGCTGAAGCGGGACGATCTGATCCACCCGGAGCTCATCGGCAACAAGTGGCGCAAGCTGACGCCGAACCTCGAAGCGGCGGCGGGCCGCACCCTGGTCACCTTCGGCGGGGCGTACTCGAACCATCTGCGCGCCACCGCCGCCGCCGGCCGCCTCATGGGCCTGCCCACCCTCGGAGTGGTCCGGGGCCAGGAACTGGCCGGCCGCCCCCTCAACCCCTCACTGGCCCGCTGCGCGGCGGACGGCATGCGTCTTCACTTCGTCGACAGATCGACGTACCGCCACAAGACGGAGCCGCGAACGCTGGCCGGGATCCTGCGCGCGACGGGCACCGAGGACGCGTACGTGGTGCCCGAGGGCGGCAGCAACGCCCTCGCCGTACGCGGCTGCCGGGCGCTCGGCGAGGAACTCCGCGGCCACGGCGGCATCGACGTGGCCGCCCTCGCCTGCGGCACCGGCGGCACCCTCGCCGGGATGGCCGCGGGCCTCGCCCCCGGTCAGCGCGCCCTGGGCGTCCCGGTCCTGCGGGGCGGCTTCCTCGGCGCCGAGACGGCGGCCCTCCAGACGGCCGCGTTCGGCGCCCGGCGCGGCACCTGGTCCCTCGACGACCGCTTCCACTTCGGCGGCTACGCCCGCACCACTCCCGAACTCGACGCCTTCGCCGAGGACTTCGAGCAGCGCCACGGGCTGCCCGTCGAACGTCTCTATGTCGCCAAGATGCTCTACGGACTTGTCGCCCTCGCCGGGGAAGGCGTGTTCCCGCGCGGCACGACGGTGGCGGCGGTGATCACCGGAGCGCCGTTCCCCGCCGCGGAGACCGGGCCTCAGGCCGCCTCCCGGTAGGCCGCCGCCTCCTCCAGGTCCAGCCGGCGCAGCAGCGTGCGCAGCATCTCGTCGTCGATGTAGCGGTGGTCGCGCAGCTTGACGAACACATCGCGCTCGGTGCCGATCATCTCGCGGGAGAGGCGGCGGTAGGTGTCGTCCGCGGTCTCGCCGGTGACCGGGTTGACCGCGCCGAGCCGCTCCCAGACGGCGTTGCGGCGCCGCTCCATCACCGTGCGCAGACGCTCGGCGAGCGGCGGGGGCAGGGCGTTGCGCTCGTCGGCGAGGAGTTCGTCGAGGCGCTCCTCGGCGGCGCGGGAGGCCTGTGCCTGGGCGTTGGCCTCGGCGAGCGTCTCGGCCTGTGTGTCGCGTCCCGGCAGTTTCAGCAGCCGGATCAGCGGGGGCAGGGTCAGTCCCTGCACTACCAGGGTGCCGATGACGGTGGTGAAGGTCAGGAAGAGGATCAGGTTGCGGTCGGGGAAGGCGCCGCCGCCGTGCACGGTGAGCGGGATGGAGAAGGCGACGGCGAGCGAGACGACTCCGCGCATGCCGGCCCAGCCGATGATGAACGGCCCCTTCCAGGTGGGGTTGTCCTCGCGTTCGCGGATGCGCGACGACAGGATGCGGGGCAGGAAGGTGGCGGGGTACACCCACACGAAGCGGGTCGCGACGACGACGAGGAAGAGAACGAGGGCGTACCAGGCGGCGCTCGTGCCCTCGTCGGCACCGAGGCCCTTCAGGACGACGGGCAGTTGGAGTCCGATCAGCGCGAACACCGCGGACTCCAGGACGAACGCGACCATCTTCCACACCGCCTCCTCCTGGAGCCGGGTCGCGAAGTCCACCTCCCAGGAACGGTGTCCGAGGTAGAGCGCGACGACGACCACCGCGAGCACCCCGGAGGCGTTCAACTGCTCGGCGATGCCGTAGGCGACGAAGGGGATCAGCAGAGAGAGGGTGTTCTGCAGGAGCGCTTCGTTCATGTGGGTGCGCAGCCAGTGGATGGGGATCATCAGGACGAGCCCGACGACCACCCCGCCGCCCGCCGCGAGCAGGAACTCGCGGATGCCGCCCGCCCAGGTCGCGCCCTCGCCGACCGCCGCGGCGAGCGCCACCTTGTAGGCGGTGATCGCGGTCGCGTCGTTCACCAGGGACTCGCCCTGCAGGATCGTGGTGATCCGTGAGGGCAGTCCCACCCGGCGCGCCACGGCCGTCGCGGCCACCGCGTCCGGCGGCGCGACCACGGCGCCGAGCACCAGCGCCGCGGGCAGCGGCAGGCCCGGTACGAGCAGATAGGCGGCCCAGCCGACCACGAGGGTCGCGAAGAGGACGTACCCGACCGACAGCAGCGCGACCGGCCTCAGATGGGCCCTCAGGTCGAGGTAGGAGCTGTCGGTGGCCGCCGTGTACAGCAGCGGGGGCAGCACCAGCGGGAGCACGATGTCGGGGTCGAGTTCGTACGCGGGCACCCCGGGGACGTACGAGATCAGCAGGGCCACGGCGACGATCAGCAGAGGCGCCGGGACCGGGGTGCGGCGGGCGGCCCCGGCGACCGCCGCACTCCCCGCGACCAGCAACAGCAGTGGCAGCACATCCATCGTCTTTTGCCCGCCCTCTTTTTTCGCGCGGCATCCCGCACGCCCGACGTAACCTGGCCATCATGAAACAGTGCACGCACGCCGAAGCGCTGCCGCAGCCCGAACCCGAGCCCGGGAGCGAGACCTGCCTGGAGTGTGTGGCCGCCGGCACCCACCCGGTGCAGCTTCGGCTGTGTCTGGAGTGCGGGCATCTCGCCTGTTGTGACTCCTCACCGCTGCGGCACGCGACGGAGCACCACAAGGACACCGGACATCCGATCATGCGCACGTTCGAGCAGGGGGAGAACTGGCGTTGGTGTTTCGTGGACCACGTACTCGTCTGAGCCGTCGATCACGTACGCGCGTGACTCACGATCCGGACGGTTCGACCGTCGGACGCCTGGGTACGTCAACCCGGCGCGCGCTCTTCCTATTTGGGGCCGCAGACCTCTAGCCACTGTCCGTACTCATGGGCTTACTATGAGTGACAGCAAGGGACGGGGTCCCCAGGACAGGAAAGTCGGGAGCGCGGTAGCGTCACCGCTGAAAGACGTAGCGCGTTACCCCGGGGGGCGACCCTCGGCCCCGAAAGAGCTCGAATGAGCTTGTACCACCATGGAGGTGAGGGTGTCCCAGATCGCAGGCGAGCCCGCGACGAAGGACTTCGTGGAAGTCCGGCTGCCGGCCGCGGGTGCCTACCTGTCGGTACTGCGCACGGCCACGGCCGGGCTGGCAGCCCGTTTGGACTTCACCCTCGACGAGATCGAGGATCTGCGCATCGCGGTGGACGAGGCCTGCGCGATCCTGCTGCAGCAGGCCGTCCCCGGTTCGGTGCTCAGCTGTGTGTTCCGGCTGATCGACGACTCACTGGAGGTCACGGTCTCGGCTCCGACCACCGACGGTCACGCTCCGTCACGTGACACCTTCGCGTGGACCGTCCTGTCGGCGCTCGCGGGCAAGGTCGAGTCCACCGTCGCCGAGGACAAGACCGTGACGATCAGCCTCTACAAACAGCGCGGCGCGGGACCCGGGCCGGCGTGAGGAACGGGGACGGGCCGGTGCGGGACGAAGAGCGCGGCACACGGGAGCCTCCCGCGGAGCGCGCCGACGGCCCGGACGGGCCGCGGCACACGGCGGACGGCGTCGACGGCATCCCCGAACAGGCCCGGCCGCATCCGGAGATCGGCGTCTCCTCGGCAGCAGCGGCACAGCCGGGAGTCTTCCCCCGACGGGGAGGTCCCCCCGGTTCGAGCGCGGCCGAGGACACGGGGGAAGAGCCGCGAGCTCGGGGAATGGTGACGGGCGGGACTATGAGCGAGCACGAGCGAAACGCGGAGCAGAAGGTGCAGGGCGCGCAGCACGGGCCGAGCGCCCAGCACATCCAGCACGGGCCCAGCGCCCAGCACATCCGGCACGACCCGCAGGACCGCAGCGGGGCGCGGGCGATGTTCATCGAGCTGCGCAAGCTGCAGGACGGCAGCACCGAGTACGCGGAGCTGCGCAACCAGCTGGTCCGCATGCACCTGCCGCTCGTCGAGCACCTCGCGCGCCGCTTCCGCAACCGCGGTGAGCCGCTGGACGACCTCACCCAGGTCGCGACGATCGGGCTGATCAAGTCGGTCGACCGCTTCGACCCGGAGCGCGGCGTCGAATTCTCGACGTACGCGACCCCGACGGTGGTCGGCGAGATCAAGCGGCACTTCCGCGACAAGGGCTGGGCGGTGCGCGTCCCGCGCCGCCTCCAGGAACTGCGGCTGGCGCTGACCACGGCGACCGCCGAGCTCTCCCAGCTGCACGGCCGCTCCCCGACGGTCCACGAGCTGGCCGAGAAGCTGGCCATCTCGGAGGAGGAGGTCCTGGAGGGCCTGGAGTCCGCCAACGCGTACTCCACGCTGTCCCTGGACGTCCCCGACACGGACGACGAGTCCCCGGCGGTCGCCGACACCCTGGGCGCCGAGGACGAGGCACTGGAGGGCGTCGAGTACCGGGAGTCGCTCAAGCCGCTGCTCGAGGACCTGCCGCCGCGGGAGAAGCGGATCCTGCTGCTTCGCTTCTTCGGCAACATGACGCAGTCGCAGATCGCGCAGGAGGTCGGCATCTCGCAGATGCACGTCTCGCGGCTGCTGGCCCGCACCCTCGCCCAGCTGCGGGAGAAGCTCCTCGTCGAGGAGTGAGTCGAAGCGTGAGCGCAAGAAGCACGCTCGAAGCTCGAGGAGTGAGCCCCGCCTACTTCTCGTCCTGTACGCCGCCGCCGGGCCCTCGGATTCCGAGGGCCCGTGTCGTTGCCGGGTTCACCAGCAGCACCAGGGCCGCCACCGCGACGACCGCGAGGGCGATGCCGGCCGGGATCGCGACACTGTCGGCCTGGAGCAGGGTGTAGGCGACGGGCAGCGCCAGAATCTGGGTGATGAGGGCCGGGCCCCGGCTCCAGCTGCGGCGCAGCAGCAGTCCGCGCGCGGCCAGGAGCGGCAGCAGCGCCAGCACGATCAGCGTGACACCGCCGGTGACGCCCTGCTGCCGGCTGCCGGAGTCGCCCGTGAGGCCGAGCACGAGGATGCACACACCGCCCGCCACCAGGGCGGCCCCCTCCAGCGCGGCCAGCGCCGCCGCGGCGGTCAACCGCCCGGGACGGGGTTCGGAGAGGGGGGCGTCGGGGGTGGGATTCTGCTCACGGCTCACCCCCGAAGAGTAGCCGTCGGCCCCGGACCACCGAGCGCCCCGGGGCCGGACACCACTGCGTTTCGGGGCCCGCACCGGTCCGTCGCCGCACCCCCGGCGCACCCCGGGACTCTTACTGGATCCCTACCTCGGTCTGGGACGAGTACCACCCAGTAGGTACGCTGCATCGCATGCGTGCACTTCTCGTGGTCAATCCGGCAGCAACCACCACAAGTGCGCGCACGCGTGATGTCTTGATCCACGCATTGGCCAGTGAGATGAAGCTCGAAGTGGTCACCACCGAGTACCGCGGGCACGCCCGGGACCTCGGCCGGCAGGCCGCCGACAGCGACGACATAGACATGGTCGTGGCCCTCGGCGGGGACGGCACGGTCAACGAGGTCGTGAACGGTCTGCTGCACCGGGGCCCCGACCCGGAACGCCTTCCCCGCCTCGCCGTGGTCCCCGGCGGCTCCACCAATGTCTTCGCCCGCGCCCTCGGCCTGCCGAACGACGCGGTGGAGGCGACCGGCGCCCTGCTGGACGCGCTGCGCGAGGAGCGCGAGCGCACGGTCGGCCTCGGCCTCGCCGCGGGGACTCCCGGCACCGAGGACGAGTCCGTACCCTCCCGCTGGTTCACCTTCTGCGCCGGCCTCGGCTTCGACGCGGGGGTGGTGGGCCGGGTCGAGCAGCAGCGCGAGCTCGGCCGGCGCTCCACTCATGCGCTGTATCTCCGCCAAGTGGCACGCCAGTTTTGGGACGAACCTCACCGCCGGCACGGAATGATCACACTGGAGCGCCCCGGCGCGGCCCCGGTCACCGATCTGGTCCTGTCCATCATCTGCAACACCTCGCCGTGGACGTTTCTCGGCAATCGTCCGGTGTACGCGACGCCTAAGGCCTCGTTCGATACCGGACTCGACGTACTCGCCCTCAGCCGCATGTCGACGGCCTCGGCTGCCCGGTATGCCACCCAGTTGCTCACTTCGTCCCCCGAGCGTGGACCCCAGGGCAAGCATGCCGTCACTCTGCATGACCTGACGGACTTCACCTTGCATTCGAAGGTTCCACTCCCCCTTCAGATGGACGGCGACCATCTGGGACTGCGTACAAGCGTGACGTTCACAGGCGTACGCCGTGCACTGCGTGTGATTGTGTGAGTGGAAGGGGCCAAACTCCTTTCACTCGAACGTTTAGACCAGGGTCCACCCCATGGAAGTACGGCTGTGACTCAGCCGACACCGAGGAATCAAAAAAAACTTTCCTGAAGGGGTTGTATCCGCCGCTGAGGTTTGCGAGTCTCTACGTGGCGCTCGGGACGGCCCGCACAATCGGCCCCCAGAGCACCGGAACCCCTCCTCAAATCACAGGACCACACCAGTCCGTCTGGCTGTCGGCCCTTCACTTGTTGAGGGATTCGTGAAAGCGTTCACATTCACAAGCAACGTGCATGTAATACCAAGGAGAGGTAGCAGCCATGGACTGGCGTCACAACGCCGTTTGCCGCGAGGAAGACCCCGAGCTCTTCTTCCCCATCGGCAACACCGGTCCTGCGCTGCTGCAGATCGAGGAAGCCAAGGCCGTCTGTCGCCGCTGCCCCGTCATGGAGCAGTGTCTGCAGTGGGCGCTCGAGTCCGGCCAGGACTCCGGCGTCTGGGGTGGCCTCAGCGAGGACGAGCGCCGCGCAATGAAGCGCCGTGCCGCCCGCAACCGAGCTCGTCAGGCCACCGCCTGACGTTCCACCCCGAACGAGCCTGAGCTTGGCGGCGCGTACAGCGAGTACGCAACTCCCGCCCCCGAGCCGCAGCGCGCAGTACCCCGATGCGCTTGATGCAACGAGCTTTCAGCCCCGGACCACCTGGTGGTCCGGGGCTCATTGCTGTTCGAGCCCAGGACCGGTCACAGTGAGTGACGATCCCCCGTGAGCGCCGACTCGCCCTGGCCATAGGCCACTTGTGCGAGCCGTACGCCCATCGTGAGCGGGCCGACTACTTGGGCACGATCACCGGAATGTCCAGCAGGACCTGGGTGCCGCGCTCCGGAGCGGCCACCATGTCGAATGTGCCGCCCAACTCGCCCTCCACCAGCGTCCGTACGATCTGCAGGCCGAGGTTGCCCGAGCGGTGCGGGTCGAAGCCCTCGGGCAGTCCGACCCCGTCGTCCGTCACGGTGACCAGCAGTCGGGCGTCCTTGGAGGTGCCGCCGCGCACCGCGGAGACCTCTACGGTGCCCCGGTCGCCCTCGCGGAAGCCGTGCTCCAGCGCGTTCTGCAGGATCTCGGTGAGAACCATCGAGAGCGGGGTCGCGACCTCGGCGTCCAGGATGCCGAAACGCCCGGTGCGCCGGCCGGTGACCTTGCCCGGTGAGATCTCGGCGACCATGGCGAGCACCCGGTCGGCGATCTCGTCGAACTCGACCCGCTCGTCCAGGTTCTGGGAGAGCGTCTCGTGCACGATCGCGATGGACCCGACCCGGCGCACGGCCTCCTCCAGGGCTTCCCGCCCGCGGTCGGACTCGATACGGCGGGCCTGCAGCCGCAGCAGGGCCGCCACCGTCTGGAGGTTGTTCTTCACCCGGTGATGGATCTCCCGGATGGTGGCGTCCTTGGTGATCAATTCGCGCTCGCGGCGGCGCAGTTCGGTGACATCGCGGAGCAGGACCAGGGAACCGACCCGGGTGCCCTTGGGCTTGAGCGGGATCGCCCGCAGCTGGATCACGCCCTCGGCGCTCTCGATCTCGAACTCGCGAGGCGCCCAGCCGCTGGCGACCTTGGACAGCGCCTCGTCCACCGGGCCCCGGGACGGGGCGAGTTCGGCGGTCGTGGTGCCGAGGTTGCAGCCCACCAGGTCGGCGGCCAGGCCCAGGCGGTGGTACGCGGAGAGCGCGTTCGGTGAGGCGTACTGGACGACGCCGTCCGCGTCGAGGCGGATCAGTCCGTCGCCGACCCTCGGCGAGGCGTCCATGTCGACCTGCTGGTCGAGGAACGGGAAGGTGCCCGCCGCGATCATCTGCGCGAGGTCGGAGGCGCTCTGCAGATACGTCAGTTCGAGACGGCTCGGGGTGCGCACGGTGAGCAGGTTGGTGTTGCGGGCGATGACTCCGAGGACCCGGCCCTCCCGTCGTACGGGAATGGACTCGACCCGGACGGGCACCTCCTCGCGCCATTCGGGATCGCCCTCGCGCACGATCCGGCCCTCGTCGAGCGCCGCGTCCAGCAGAGGGCGGCGGCCGCGCGGGACCAGATGGCCGACCATGTCGTCCTGGTACGAGGTGGGCCCTGTGTTCGGGCGCATCTGGGCGACCGAGACATAGCGGGTGCCGTCGCGCGTGGGAACCCACAGGACGAGGTCGGCGAAGGAGAGGTCGGAGAGCAACTGCCACTCCGAGACCAGCAGATGCAGCCACTCGAGATCGGAGTCACCGAGAGCGGTGTGCTGGCGTACGAGGTCGTTCATGGAGGGCACGAGTGCGAGCGTACCCGGCGGATCCGACAGGTCCCGAAATCGGCCACCCGCGCGGGGCCTCACGGGAACCTTACGGCCCCGGAAACACCCGCGGGCCGCGGCGCCTGGGAGGGACCCTCGACCCTCCCGGCACCGCAGCCCGGAGCAACAACGGCCGTGGGGTGTGCGGTCCCGGTCGGCCGAAGAGAGGAGCCGGAGCAGTCAGGGCAGAGAGCGCCGGTTCCTCGGTCCGTCTTCCTGTGCGGGGAAGACGGAGGCTCGTTCAGTTTCTCAAAGCAATTGTGGACTAGACCATGGTCCTGCGTCCATGTGTCCGCAGCCCCTATGCCTGCCGATGGCGTTTGTTGTCCGCTTATCCAACACCAGGAGCGCCCATCAGACTATCCCGCTTCGGTTCGTGAACGGGCGGAGTTGCCGGATGAGCGGAGCCCGGTGGGGCCGTCCGGGCGGGTCCGAGCGGGTCCGGCGGTTCACCCCGTGACGCACCCCGTTCCGGGGCGACGGAACGGTGACGCTCTGCTAGATTGGTCTATACCACATGTGTCCCCCTTCGGATTCGGTTGAGTTCCTGAGTCCCCTCTCCAGATCGGCAGGCCCAGCGTGGAAGTTGTCATCGTCCCGGACGCCAAGGCGGGCGGCGAGCTGATCGCCGAGGCCATGGCGGAACTGCTCAGGCGCAAGCCCGACGCACTGCTCGGCGTGGCCACCGGCTCGACGCCGCTGCCCATCTATGAGGCGCTGGCGGCCCGAGTGGGTTCCGGCGCCGTGGACGCCTCGGGTGCGCGCGTCGCACAGCTCGACGAGTACGTGGGGCTGCCGGCCGAGCACCCCGAGTCGTACCGTTCCGTGCTGCGGCGCGAGGTGCTGGAACCGCTGAGCCTCGGCATGGACGCGTTCATGGGTCCCGACGGCACCGCGACGGACGTCCAGGCCGCGTGCGAGGCGTACGACAAGGCGCTGACGGCGGTCGGCGGGGTCGACCTCCAGCTGCTGGGGATCGGGACGGACGGGCACATCGGGTTCAACGAACCGTGCTCCTCGCTCGCCTCGCGGACCCGGATCAAGACACTGACCGAGCAGACCCGGGTGGACAACGCGCGGTTCTTCGACGGCGACATCGGGCAGGTGCCGCACCACGTCATCACGCAGGGCATCGGCACGATCCTGGAGGCGCGGCACCTGGTGCTGCTCGCGACCGGCGAGGGCAAGGCGGACGCCGTGGCGGCGACGGTCGAGGGGCCGGTCGCGGCGGTCTGCCCGGCGTCGGCGCTGCAGCTGCACCCGCACGCGACCGTGGTCGTCGACGAAGCCGCCGCGTCCAAGCTGAAGCTGGCGGACTACTTCCGGCAGACGTTCGCCGCCAAGCCGGACTGGCAGGGCATCTAGCGGCAACCGGGGCCCGCGCGGCGAACGCGCGGACCCAGCCCAGCGGCGGACACGCAGGTGCCGGGCCTCCCGAGGGAGCGCCCGGCACCTGTGCGTGGTGGCCCGGGGGCCGGTCCGCTACTGCCCCGCGATGACCTCCGCCGCCGCCTGGCCGCACACCCGCGCCGCCCCGTGGGTGGCGATGTGCAGGGCGCCCCGGGGCGCCGCCTGGGGAACGCCCATCTCGACCACGACGGTGTCGGGGCGGGAGGCGAGCAGGGTGTCGAGGGCCGCAGCCATCCAGGGGTGACGGTGTTCGTCGCGGACGACCGCCACGAGGGGTCGCGCTCCCGCGGCGGCGAGGGCCGAGGAGCCCGCGTCCTCGCCGGTGAAGGTGCCGGTCTCCGTGCCGGGAAGCAGCCGGGCCAGCTCCGCGGCCACGCCCCAGGGGGTCTCGTCACCGACGGCGATGTTCGCGACCGGGGTGAGCGCGGCGACGTAGGGGGCCTCTGTGAGCGGGCTGTACGACGCGGAGCGGGTCACGGTCAGCGCGCGCCGGGCGGCGACGAGGCCTACGTCGGAGGTTCCGCCCGAGCCGCCGGAGCCGCCCGCACCGCCCGATCCGTTCGAACTGTTCGAACTGTTCGGGCTGTTCGAGCCGCT
Source organism: Streptomyces sp. NPDC005784 (assembly GCF_042871525.1). Lineage (NCBI taxonomy): Bacteria > Bacillati > Actinomycetota > Actinomycetes > Kitasatosporales > Streptomycetaceae > Streptomyces > Streptomyces sp. NPDC005784. The sequence goes on along the minus strand of NZ_JBIAIQ010000013.1, from coordinate 127,656 downwards.
TGAACCGTCCGAGCTGTCCGAGCCGTCCGAGCTGTCCGTACCGCCCGTACCGTTCACACCGTCCGCACCAGCTGTACTGCCCGCACCGCCCGTACCCTTCACCGCACCCGTACCGCTCGTACCGTCTGTACCGCCCGAGCCGTTCGAAGCGTTCGAGCTGTTCAAGCCATTCGTGCGGGAGGTGACCGCCGAGGCGGAGGTGACCGGCGGAGCCTTCGGGATCGCGGAGGCCGCGGCCGTCCACTCGGCCAGCGCCCGCACCCGGTTCGCCGCGTCCGCGAGGCGTTCCTCGGGGAGTTCGCCGGCGCGGACGGCGGAGACCAGGGCGTCGCGGAGGCGGCGCACGGTGTCGTCGTCCGCCAGTCCGCCGCCGACACAGATGGCGTCCGCGCCGGCCGCGATGGCCAGCACGCTGCCCCGCTCGATGCCGTACGTCGCCGCGATGGCCTGCATCTCCATGCCGTCGGTGACGATCAGGCCGTCGTAGCCGAGTTCTTCGCGCAGCAGACCGGTGAGGATGCGACGGGAGAGGGTGGCCGGGCGGTCCGGGTCCAGGGCAGGGACGAGGATGTGCGCGCTCATCACGGCCCGGCTGCCCGCGGCGATCGCGGCCCGGAAGGGGACGAGTTCGCGGGACTGGAGGACCGACAGGTTCGCGTCGATACGGGGCAGGGCGTGGTGGGAGTCCACCGCGGTGTCCCCGTGGCCCGGGAAGTGCTTGGTGCAGGCGGCGACGCCGGCGGCCTGGAGGCCGGTGACGTAGGCGGCCGTGTGGCGGGCGACCAGGTCGGTGTCGGCGCCGAAGGACCGTACGCCGATGACCGGGTTGGCCGGGTTGGAGTTCACGTCGGCGGACGGCGCCCAGTTGAGGTTCACTCCGCAGGCGGCCAGCCGGCGGCCGAGTTCGAGGGCGACGGCCTCGGTGAGCGCCACGTCGTCGACGGCGCCGAGCGCGTGGTTGCCCGGGAAGGACGACCCGGTGCGCACCTCCAGACGGGTGACGTCGCCGCCCTCCTCGTCGATGGCAACCAGGACGTCGTCACGTTCGACGCGCAACTGGGCTGTCAGGGCGGCCAGTTGATCGGGCGAGGCGATGTTGCGGCCGAACAGGCCGACGGAGGCGAGGCCTTCACCGAGGCGGCGCAGCAGCCAGTCCGGAGCCGTGGTCCCGGTGAAGCCGGGCTGGAGCACGGTGAGGGCGTCGCGCGTCAGGCCATCCTTTGAATTGGACGCAGTGGTACCACTGGCGAATGTCGTCATCGGGAGGCGTTATCCCTTCACGGCGCCCGCGGTCAGACCCGCGGCCATCTTGCGCTGGACGAGGAGGAACAGAACGACGATCGGCACGGCCATCATGGTGGATCCGGCCATCATCGGGGCGTACTCGGTGCCGTGCTTGGTGGTGAAGTTGCCGAGCCAGACGGTGGCGGTCTGGTTCTGCTGGCTCAGCAGCATGAGGGCGTAGAGGTATTCGTTCCAGGCCTGGATGAAGGCGTAGACGGACGTCGCGACCATGCCGGGGGCCAGCAGCGGGAAGACCACGCGGATGAAGGCGCCCGTGCGGCTGCACCCGTCGACCATCGCCGCCTCCTCCAGCTCCTTCGGGATGTTGACGATGAAACCGCGCAGCGTCCACACCGTGAAGGGGAGGATGAAGGTCAGATACGTGAGGATCAGACCGGAGAGCTTGTCGTACTGGTGCAGGTCGTTCAGCAGCAGGAAGACCGGGATGATCATGGCGACCAGCGGGACCATCTGCACCGCGAGGATGCCGACGATCACTGCCTTGCGACCGCGGAAGGCGAAGCGGGAGATGGCCAGCGCGGCCAGCATCCCCACCACGATGCCGATCACGACCACCGAGAGCGACACGATCAGGCTGCGGCCGACCGGGCCCCAGAAGTCGGCGATGTCCAGCGCGCGGCGGAAGTTGTCGAGCGTGAACCCCGTGGGGAACAGGCTCGGATCGCTGTCGATGGCGTCCTTGGCCGGTTTGATCGCCGTGTTGAGCATCCAGTAGACGGGGAAGCCCGCGGTGACGAAGACGAGCAGGCCGAGGACGTTCCAGCCGAGCTTGGACTTGCGGGGCCCGGAGGACTTCCGCCCCGCGGCGGACCTACGCCCGGACGTGGCGACGGCACTCATTCGACCTCTCCGATCTGCAGCATCTGACGCATGTACACGGCGACCACGCCCAGGAGCAGCAGCACGGTCAGCACGGCGATCGCCGATCCTTGCGCGTAGTCGTTGACGACGAAGGCGCGGTCGTACGAGTACGTGGTGAGCAGCTGGAACTCCGCCTCCGGGTGGCCGCCCCGCATGACGAAGACCTGCGGGAAGACGCCCATGTCCCAGATGACGGAGAGGGTCGTGAGCATCACGATGATCGGCTTGAGGATCGGCAGCGTGACATGGCGGAAGACGCCCCAGGCGCCCGCGCCGTCGAGCCGTGCCGCCTCCTCCAGCTCGGCGGGCACCTGGGTGAGTCCCGCGCTGAGGGTGATGACGACGAACGGCACCGCGCCCCACACGACCAGGAGCATGATCACGCTCAGGCCCTGCGCTCCGCTCGCGAACCAGTTGTGGCCGATCATGTCGACGCCGGGGAGCTTGCTGAGCAGCGCGTTGAAGACGCCGTAGTCGGAGTCGAAGAGCCACTTGAAGACCGTGGTGGCCACGATGATGGGCATGCCCCAACTGGCCACCAGCACGATGTTGATGAGGGTCTTCACCCAGCCGGAGACCCGCTGGAGGAGCAGCGCGATCAGCATGCCGAGGACCATCGTGAAGACGACGGCCCCGCCGGCGAACAGGACGGTCCGGACGACCACCGCCCAGAACTCGCTGTCCGAGAGCACGTTGGCGAAGTTGTCGAAGCCGACCGACTCGGCCGGCTGGAAACCCCACAGCTGGGACTGCCCGAACTTCTGGAAGGAGAGCGTGACCAGGCGCACCAGCGGATAGCCGAGGACCAGCGCGAGGATCAGCAGGCACGGGGCGAGCAGGGCCCAGGGCGTCGCCGCCGCACCCGAGGTCCGCTTGGTGCGTGGCGCCTCGGCGACGGCCGGTGGCGGTGCCTGCCGCGGTGGCGGCACCTTGGCGGGGGTGGTCGTGTCTGCGGCACTCATCGCGCGCTCCTCAGCGGTCCCTCAGGTCGTACGAAAGCGAAGGGCCCGCACGGCCGGGCGCCACGGGGCGAGCCCCGGGCCGGGCCGTACGGGAGGCAGGGCCCCGCCCCTCCGTGAAGGAGGACCGGCGGGGCCCTGCTCTCAGGTCACTTGGTGTTGATGACCTTGTCGATCGCGGCGTCCGCTTCCTTCGCGGCGTCCGCGACCGACTTCTTGCCGGTGCCGATGTTCTGCAGCATGGTCTGCAGGACCTGGGCCTTCTCGACCTGGCCCCAGCCCGGCGCCATCGGGACGAACCAGCTGGACTCGGCCGCGGTGGCCGGGACGACCGTCGCCGGGTCGTTCTTCAGGGTGGCGAGGTCGGTCTTGTTGTTGGGCAGGTTGCCCTTGGCCATCAGGCCCTTCTGGCCGGTGGCGCCGGTGAACGCGTTGATCCACTCGGCGGCGACGGCCTGCGCCTTCGACTTCACCGGGACGGCGAGGTCGGAGCCGCCCAGGAAGACGGGGAGGTTCTTGCCGGACGGGCCGGGCATCACGAAGTTCTCGAGGTTGCCCTTGAGCTTGCCGGTCTTGTCGCTCTTCGGGTCCTCGGCGGTCGCGCCCTCCCAGGCGGCACCGAAGATCATGCCGGACTTGCCCTGGCCGTAGACGATGTAACGGTCGGACTCGTCCTTGGTCTTGTCGCCGTGCATGTACTTGTCGACGACGTTCTTGAACTCGGTGAGGCCCTTGACCGACTCGGGCGAGGAGAGGTTGGCCTTCCACTGGCCGCCCTCCTCCTTCGCGATGGAGCCGCCCGCGTCGTAGACGAAGGACATGGCCGCGTACCAGTCGCGGGTGGGCTGGTACCAGGCGCTGAACTTGCCGCCCTCCTTCTTCTGGATCTTGTCCAGGTCGGAGGTGAGCTCCTGGTACGTCTTCGGCGGGGTCTTCACGCCGGCCGAGGCGGCGACGTCCTTGCGCCAGTTGCCGACGCGGCCTCCGGCGTAGTACGGCACGCCGTAGGTCTTGCCGTCGTAGGTGACGGAGGTCTTGAGGCCGTCCAGCCAGCCGTCCGAGTTCTCGAACTTCGAGGCGTCGAGGGGAGCGAAGGCGCCCTTGACCATGTAGCCGAGCATCTCGCTGTTGCCCATCTCGACCACGTCCGGCACCTTGTCGGTGGCGAGGACCGCGTCGAGCTTGGTGTTCTTGTCCGGCCAGCCGTAGTACTCGTGCTTGATCTTGATGCCGGGGTGCTTCGCCTTGATCGCCGTGTCGGCCGCCGTGACCAGCTCGGGCCAGTTGTTCTGCGCGTCGACCGTGAGCCAGACCGTCAGCTCCTTGGCGTCCGCGCCCTTGTCCGACCCCCCGGACTTGTTGTCGTTCCCGCACGCCGCGACGGAGAAGATCATGCCCGCGATACCGATCGCGGCTATCAGCTTGCGCTTCACGCCACCCTCCTCAGGGATGCCACAAACCCCCCTGCTCCCCGCGGTGACATACGCCGTGTACCGCCCGTGGGGCCGGGACTGGACCAATGGTGTAGACCAGTACCGGGAGCTTGGCCTAGACCTAGAGGGGTGTCAAGGGTGTGTAAGCCCGTCCAGTCGTCCGTTATGGGACCTACATATGCAAGGACCTTTAAGTAGGTAAGTGGCATAAATAGCGGGCCCGTTCACCGCCTGCGGAGAGAACCATCCCTGGCCTGCGGGTGAACCATCCACGGGCCGTCCGCGCGGCCGTCCCCGCCGCCGCCGGTACCACCGTCTGCGCGTGATGGACTAGACCAACGGGTACGCCGACGGTATATAGAGGGGATCACGGAGCGTGCGGGGAACACTCGCACGGAAAGCCGTGCCACGATGTGAGCCGTGGCCGTCGATATGTCGGTCGCTTCGGCATCCGGAGCCGGGAAGGCAGAGCATGAGCACCGACGTCAGCAGTGCGGAGAACGAGGGTGGGGCGCCCATCCGTACCGCGCGCGTGCCCAAGTACTACCGCCTCAAGAAGCACCTGCTCGACATGACGGAGACACTGCCGCCCGGTACGCCGGTACCGCCCGAGCGGACCCTCGCCGCCGAGTTCGACACCTCGCGCACCACGGTGCGGCAGGCCCTTCAGGAACTGGTCGTCGAGGGGCGTCTCGAACGCATCCAGGGCAAGGGCACCTTCGTCGCCAAGCCGAAGGTCTCCCAGGCGCTCCAACTGACCTCGTACACCGAGGACATGCGGGCCCAGGGCCTCGAACCGACCTCGCAGCTGCTGGACATCGGCTACATCACGGCGGACGAGAGCCTCGCCGGCCTTCTCGACATCTCGGCCGGCGGCCGGGTGCTGCGCATCGAGCGGCTTCGCCTCGCGAGCGGCGAGCCGATGGCCATCGAGACGACCCATCTCTCCGCCAAGCGCTTCCCCGCCCTGCGCAGGTCGCTCGTCAAGTACACCTCTCTCTACACCGCGCTCGCCGAGGTGTACGACGTCCACCTCGCCGAGGCCGAGGAGACCATCGAGACCTCGCTGGCGACCCCGCGCGAGGCCGGACTGCTCGGCACCGACGTGGGCCTGCCCATGCTGATGCTCTCCCGCCACTCGATCGACCGGCAGGGCGAGCCGGTGGAATGGGTGCGGTCGGTGTACCGGGGCGACCGGTACAAGTTCGTCGCCCGCCTCAAGCGCCCGCAGGACTGAGCCGTATGGCGTAACGCGCGGGTACGGGACACACGGTCCCGTGGCCGCGCGTCGCGCCGCACGGCGGGGCGGGCCCGGACGGACCGTCAGGCGCCGTACCGGCCCGAGGGGTTCCCCGCCTGCTGAGGGCGCCGGGCGCACCGACACGAACCCTCCACACCCGCCGTCCGAGCAGGGGTTCCGCAAAGCGGAACCATCCCCTAGATTGCCTGCGCGTTACCCAGGTGATCGATGAGGGGACGGAGTCGCCCTATGTCAGACCTGCCCGAAGTGAAACCACCGGTGGTGACACCGGTACGTGTGGTGATCGCCCTCTGTCTGATCGCGCCCTTCGTGGCGATGCTGTGGGTCGGCTCCTACACGAAGACCGACCCGGCGTTCATCGGCATCCCGTTCTTCTACTGGTACCAGATCATGTGGGTACCCCTCTCCACGGCGCTGACCGTGACCGCGTACGTGCTGTGGCGGCGTGACGAGCGGGCCCGCACTGCCGCTTCCGCCTCCCCCTCCGCCGCCGCGAAGGGAGGTACCGGAGCATGAACGACGGTGTGAACGGCGTCGCCCTCGGCGTCTTCGTCTTCTTCTTCCTGGCCGTCACGGTCATGGGCTTCCTGGCCGCGCGCTGGCGCAGAGCCGCCGACGAGCACAGCCTCGACGAATGGGGCCTGGGCGGGCGGTCCTTCGGCACCTGGGTGACCTGGTTCCTGCTCGGCGGCGACCTCTACACGGCGTACACCTTCGTCGCCGTACCCGCGGCGATCTACGCGGCGGGCGCTGCCGGCTTCTTCGCCGTGCCGTACACGATCCTGGTCTACCCGCTGATCTTCACGTTCCTGCCCCGCCTGTGGTCGGTCTCCCACAAGCACGGCTATGTGACGACCTCTGACTTCGTGCGCGGCCGATTCGGCTCCAAGAGCCTGTCCCTCGCCGTGGCCGTCACCGGCATCCTGGCCACCATGCCGTACATCGCGCTCCAACTGGTCGGCATCCAGGCCGTGCTCGACGTGATGGGCGTGGGCGGCGGCGACAGCACCAACTGGTTCGTCAAGGACCTGCCGCTCCTCATCGCCTTCGGCGTGCTGGCCGCGTACACCTACTCCTCGGGTCTGCGGGCCCCCGCCCTGATCGCGTTCGTGAAGGACACGCTGATCTACATCGTGATCGCGGTGGCCATCATCTACATCCCGATCAAGCTGGGCGGCTTCGACGAGATCTTCAAGGCGGCGAGCGCCAAGTACACGGCCGCGGGGGCCGGCGGACTCGTCCCCGCCGAGGCGGGCCAGTGGACGTACGCCACCCTCGCGCTCGGCTCGGCGCTGGCCCTGTTCATGTATCCGCACTCGGTCACCGCGACGCTGTCCGGCCGCAGCCGGCAGGTGATCCGCCGCAACACCACGATCCTGCCGCTGTACTCGCTGATGCTGGGCCTGCTCGCCCTGCTCGGGTTCATGGCGATCGCGGCCGGCGTGAAGGTCACCAACGGCCAGCTCGCCATCCCCCAGCTCTTCGAGAACATGTTCCCCGACTGGTTCGCGGGCGTGGCCTTCGCCGCCATCGGCATCGGCGCGCTCGTCCCGGCGGCCATCATGTCGATCGCGGCCGCGAATCTCTTCACCCGCAACATCTACAAGGACTTCATCAACCCGGCCGCGACCCCGCGGCAGGAGACCAGGGTCTCCAAGCTGGTCTCGCTGCTCGTGAAGGTGGGCGCGCTGGTCTTCGTCCTGACCATGGACAAGACCGTCGCGATCAACTTCCAGCTGCTGGGCGGCATCTGGATCCTGCAGACCTTCCCGTCGCTGGTCGGCGGGCTGTTCACCCGCTGGTTCCACCGCTGGGCGCTGCTGGGCGGCTGGGCGGTCGGCATGCTCTACGGCACGATCGCCGCCTACGGAGTGGCCTCGCCGACCCAGAAGCACTTCGGCGGCAGCTCGAAGGAGATCCCCGGCATCGGGGAGATCGGCTACATCGGCCTGACGGCGTTCGTCCTGAACGTGGCCGTGGCCGTCGTCCTCACCTTCGCCCTCAGGGCGTTCAAGGCCCCGGACGGCATCGACCAGACCTCGCCCGAGGACTACACGGCCGACGCGGGAGACCCTGGGGTCGAGACGGAGCTCCCGCCGGCCACGGCGGACGCGAGCCACTAGCGACAGCTCTCCACGACGGGCCGCCGGACGAAACCCGGCGGCCCGTCGCCGTGCCGGTCGGGCACACTCGCCCGCATGGACATCGTCATCAGGCGGGCGCGGCCCGAGGAGTACCCCACCGTCGGTGAGATCGCGGCGCGGGCCTATCTCGGAGACGGGCTGCTCGACTTCGGGGAGAGCGACGCGTACCTGGAGAAACTGCGGGACGTCGCGGGGCGCGCGGCCGTCGCCGATGTACTGGTCGCCGTCGAGGGGGACCGGGTGCTCGGCAGTGTGACCTTCGTGGCGGACGGCAGCCCCATGGCGGACTTCGCCCGCGCCGGGGAGGCCGAGCTCCGGATGCTCGCGGTCGCGCGCGAGGCACGGGGCCGGGGCGCGGGGGAAGCCCTCGTGCGCGCCTGCGTCGAGCGGGCACGGGCCGTGGAGGGCTGTATCCGCGTCGTGCTGTCCACCCAGGGCTCCATGCACAGCGCCCACCGCGTGTACGAGCGCCTGGGCTTCACCCGCACCCCCGACCGCGACTGGAACCCGCTTCCGGAGCTCGACGACATCCGGCTGCTCACCTACGAGTTGACGATCCAGCACGCTCCGTAGCGCTCGCGGACACCGACCCGACACAACATGTGGGGGCACTCCCGGAGCCCGGCACAAGATGTATGCTCATGGTCGCTGTCGCCGCAGGGGAATCCGGTGCGAATCCGGAACTGTCCCGCAACGGTGTACCTGTGCGTGTTCGCCTATCCGCGTGCCCGCACTCGCGTCAGTCCGAGGACCTGTCGACAGCGCGCCCCGGCCGTCCGGCCCGGGTGCCGACGACGTCCGGGCCTCGCGGAAATGGGCCGGTGGACGCGGTGCGCTGCTGCCCAGAAGCGCTCCCGTGTGCCCCGTTCCTCCCCGCCGGGCCCCGTGCCGAGCGAGGGAGATCCCCACGTGACCATCGCGCCAGCCGATCCGGCTTCAGTGACCGCGCCGCAGGCCCGGGTGGAGACCGACGGTCCCGGAACCGCGCTGCTGCGGACCCTGACCGATCTCACCGCCGACCTCACCGACGCCGACCCCGGCCGGGTCGCCGCCGCGGCGCTGCGCGGCCGGTCCGCCCTCGCCGACGAGGCCGAGCTGCGCGAACTGGCCACGGAGGCGGCCGCGGGGCTCATCTCCGAGGACCCCGTCTACTCCCGGCTGGCCGCCCGCCTGCTGGCGATCACCATCACCGCGGAGGCCGCCTCGCAGGGCGTCACGACCTTCTCCGAGTCGGTCGCCGTCGGCCACCGCGAGGGGCTGATCGCCGACCGCACGGCCGCGTTCGTCCGGCTGCACACGGCCCGCCTCGACGCGCTCATCGACACCGAAGGCGACGACCGCTTCGGCTACTTCGGGCTGCGCACGCTGCACAGCCGCTATCTGCTCCGGCACCCGATCACCCGCCAGGTCGTCGAGACGCCCCAGCACTTCATGCTCCGGGTGGCCTCCGGTCTCGCCGAGGACGACACGGCCCGCTCCGTGGACGAAGTCGCCGCGCTCTACCGGCTCATGAGCCGCCTCGACTACCTCCCGTCCTCCCCCACGCTCTTCAACTCCGGTACGCGGCACCCCCAGATGTCGTCCTGCTACCTCCTCGACTCCCCGCTGGACGAGCTGGACTCCATCTACGACCGCTACCACCAGGTGGCACGCCTGTCGAAGCACGCGGGCGGCATCGGACTGTCCTACTCCCGCATCCGGTCGCGCGGTTCGCTGATCCGCGGCACCAACGGGCACTCCAACGGCATCGTCCCGTTCCTCAAGACGCTCGACGCCTCGGTCGCCGCGGTGAACCAGGGCGGCCGGCGCAAGGGCGCGGCAGCGGTCTACCTGGAGACCTGGCACTCCGACATCGAGGAATTCCTGGAGCTGCGCGACAACACCGGTGAGGACGCCCGGCGTACGCACAACCTGAACCTCGCGCACTGGATCCCGGACGAGTTCATGCGCCGGGTGAACGAGGACGGCGTCTGGTCGCTGTTCTCCCCCTCCGACGTGCCGGAGCTGGTCGACCTGTGGGGCGATGCGTTCGACGCCGCGTACCGCAAGGCCGAGGAGTCGGGTCTCGCCAAGAAGACCATCCCGGCCCGCGACCTGTACGGCCGCATGATGCGTACCCTCGCGCAGACCGGCAACGGCTGGATGACCTTCAAGGACGCCGCCAACCGCACCGCCAACCAGACGGCGGAGCCCGGCCACACCGTCCACTCCTCGAACCTGTGCACCGAGATCCTGGAGGTCACGGACGACGGGGAGACGGCGGTCTGCAACCTGGGCTCGGTCAACCTGGGCGCGTTCGTCGTCGGCGACGACATCGACTGGGAGCGCCTCGACGAGACCGTGCGCACCGCGGTCACCTTCCTCGACCGTGTCGTGGACATCAACTTCTACCCGACCGAGCAGGCGGGCCGCTCCAACGCCAAGTGGCGTCCGGTCGGCCTCGGCGCGATGGGCCTCCAGGACGTCTTCTTCAAGCTGCGGCTGCCCTTCGACTCGCCCGAGGCCCGCGCCCTGTCCACCCGGATCGCCGAGCGCATCATGCTCGCCTCCTACGAGGCCTCCGCGGACCTCGCCGAGCGCAACGGCCCCCTCCCTGCCTGGGAGAAGACCCGTACGGCCCGCGGAGTACTGCACCCGGACCACTTCGACGTCGAGCTGAACTGGCCGGAGCGCTGGGCGGCGCTGCGGCAGCGGATCGCGGCGGTCGGCATGCGCAACTCGCTGCTCCTCGCCATCGCGCCGACCGCCACCATCGCGTCCATCGCGGGCGTGTACGAGTGCATCGAGCCGCAGGTGTCGAACCTGTTCAAGCGCGAGACGCTCTCCGGCGAGTTCCTCCAGGTCAACTCCTACCTGGTGGCCGAGCTGAAGAAGCTCGGCGTGTGGGACGCGCAGACCCGTGAGGCGCTGCGCGAGTCCAGCGGCTCGGTGCAGGGCTTCACCTGGGTCCCGCAGGACGTCCGCGACCTGTACCGCACGGCGTGGGAGATCCCGCAGCGCGGCCTGATCGACATGGCCGCCGCCCGGACCCCGTTCCTGGACCAGGCCCAGTCGCTGAACCTGTTCCTGGAGACGCCGACCATCGGCAAGCTCTCCTCGATGTACTCGTACGCCTGGAAGTCGGGCCTGAAGACGACGTACTACCTGCGTTCCCGCCCGGCGACGCGCATCGCCCGCGCGGCCCAGGCCCAGGCGCAGCCCGAGAAGACCATCCCCGTGCAGCAGGTGGCCGACCCCGACGCCGTCGCCTGCTCCCTTGAGAACCCCGAGTCCTGCGAGGCCTGCCAGTAATGAGCGACACGAACACCGAGAAGGCCGCGTCCGACAAGAACCTTCTCGACCCGGGCTTCGAACTCACCCTGCGTCCCATGCGCTACCCGGACTTCTACGAGCGCTACCGGGACGCCATCAAGAACACCTGGACCGTCGAGGAGGTCGACCTCCACTCGGACGTCGCCGACCTCGCGAAGCTGACGCCGGGTGAGCAGCACATGATCGGCCGGCTGGTCGCGTTCTTCGCGACGGGCGACTCGATCGTGGCGAACAACCTGGTGCTGACGCTGTACAAGCACATCAACTCCCCCGAGGCACGGCTCTACTTGAGCCGTCAGCTCTTCGAGGAGGCCGTGCACGTCCAGTTCTATCTGACGCTGCTCGACACCTATCTGCCCAACCCGGACGACCGCACGGCGGCCTTCGCGGCCGTCGAGAGCATCCCCTCCATCCGCGAGAAGGCGCAGTTCTGCTTCAAGTGGATGGACTCGGTGGAGAAGCTGGACCGGCTGGAGACCCAGGCCGACCGCCGCCGCTTCCTGCTGAACCTCATCTGCTTCGCGGCATGCATCGAGGGGCTCTTCTTCTACGGCGCCTTCGCGTACGTCTACTGGTTCCGCAGCCGGGGCCTGCTGCACGGCCTGGCGACGGGCACCAACTGGGTTTTCCGGGACGAGACGATGCACATGAGCTTCGCCTTCGAGGTCGTCGACACCGTCCGCAAGGAGGAGCCGGAACTCTTCGACGACCGGCTCCAGGAGCAGGTGACCGACATGCTGCGCGAGGCCGTCGAGGCCGAGCTGCAGTTCGGGCGCGACCTGTGCGGCGAGGGTCTGCCGGGCATGAACACCGACTCGATGCGGCAGTACCTGGAGTGCGTCGCCGACCAGCGCCTGGTGCGCCTCGGACTGGCGCCGGTCTACGGCTCGGAGAACCCGTTCTCCTTCATGGAGCTCCAGGGTGTCCAGGAGCTGACCAACTTCTTCGAGCGCCGGCCGTCGGCGTACCAAGTGGCGGTGGAGGGCACGGTCGACTTCGACGAGGACTTCTGACCGGTCCGAGTGTTCTGACCGGTTCGAGTGTTCTGATGTTCTGAGTTCTGATGTTCTGAATGTTCGTCAGCGATGAGAGCCGGGCCGCCCTGTGCGGCCCGGCTTTCGTCACGTACTGCCCCCGTGCCTCCAATCGCCGAGCCAATCCCCGTCCATGGAGCGGCAAAGTTCTTCCGGCACGGCTGTTCGAGTGTCGTTCACCCCGGCTAGGTTCTGGCCGTCCCGTCATGCCGCGCACCACGGCACGCCAGGACGACTGAATTGGCATGCCCATGACGCGCCTTCCCATGATTCACGCTACGCGCGTCACGGGCCCGTCCCTTCAGAGCGCCGAGAACCCCCACTTCCGGCTATGGCGTCGCACACGGCCCTACCCCGGCCCGAGCGGCACCGGCCTCGAACCGATGGAGGCGACACCCCCATGCGTTCCCAGCGCCCGATACCCTCCGGCAGACCCGCCCGGAGCCTGCGAAGACTCCTCACCGCCGCCCTCCCCGCCCTGGCCCTCGGCCTCGCCGGGTTCGCCGCGGCCCCTCCCGCGGACGCCCAGCCCGCGCCGACCCCCCACGTCTCCCGGGCCACCCAGAACGCCGGGGCCCTCACCGATCCCGCACGCCAGGCGGTCCACTCGACCGGCAAGGCCGGCCAGAAGGTCGCGACCAAGCACCTGTGCGCCGAGGCGACGAAGCCCGGTCGGATGTCGTGCTTCGCGCAGCGCCGCACCGACATCGCGCAGAAGCTCGCGGCCAAGGTCTCCCCCGATGCCGCCGCCGCGGTGTCCGGCCTCAGCCCGGCCAACCTGCACAGCGCCTACAACCTGCCCTCGACGGGCGGCTCCGGTCTGACGGTCGCCGTGGTCGACGCCTACAACGACCCCAACGCCGCCTCCGACCTGGCCACCTACCGCTCGCAGTTCGGCCTGTCCGCCTGCACCGTGGCCAGCGGCTGCTTCAAGCAGGTCAGCCAGACCGGTTCGACCACCTCACTGCCGACGAACGACACCGGCTGGGCGGGTGAGGAGGCGCTCGACATCGACATGGTCAGCGCCGTCTGCCCCAACTGCAACATCATCCTCGTCGAGGCGAGCTCCGCGAACGACTCCGACCTCGGCATCGCGGAGAACGAAGCGGTCACGCTGGGCGCGAAGTTCGTCTCCAACAGCTGGGGCGGCTCCGAGTCCTCCTCGCAGACCAGCGAGGACACCTCGTACTTCAAGCACCCGGGTGTCGCCATCACCGTCTCCTCCGGTGACTCCGCCTACGGCGCCGAGTACCCGGCGACCTCCCAGTACGTGACCGCCGTCGGCGGCACCGCGCTGAGCACCTCCTCCAGCACCCGCGGCTGGACCGAGTCGGTCTGGAAGACCAGCAGCACCGAGGGCACCGGCTCCGGCTGCTCCGCCTACGACGCCAAGCCCACCTGGCAGACCGACACCGGCTGCACCAAGCGCATGGAGGCCGACGTCTCCGCGGTCGCCGACCCCGCCACCGGCGTGGCCGTCTACGACACCTACGGCGGCTCCGGCTGGGCGGTCTACGGCGGCACCAGCGCCTCGTCGCCCATCATCGCGGGCGTGTACGCGCTGGCCGGCACCCCGGGTTCGGCCGACTACCCGGCGAAGTACCCCTACTCCCACACCTCGAACCTGTACGACGTGACGAGCGGCAACAACGGCTCCTGCTCAACGTCGTACTTCTGCACGGCGGCCACCGGCTACGACGGCCCGACCGGCTGGGGCACCCCCAACGGCACGGCCGCCTTCACCTCGGGCACCAGCACGGGCAACACCGTGACCGTCACCAACCCGGGCAGCCAGTCCACGGCCACCGGCGGCTCGGCGAGCCTGCAGATCTCGGCGAGCGACAGCGCGGGCGCGACCCTCACGTACAGCGCGACCGGGCTGCCGACCGGGCTGTCGATCAGCAGCTCGACCGGGCTGATCTCCGGCACCGCGAGCACCGCCGGCACCTACGCGGTCACCGTCACGGCGAAGGACAGCACGGGCGCCTCCGGTTCGGCCTCGTTCACCTGGACCGTCAGCACCTCGGGCGGCGGCACCTGCACCTCGGCGCAGCTCCTCGGCAACCAGGGCTTCGAGTCGGGCGCGACCGTGTGGAGCGAGACGAGCGGTGTCATCACCAATGACACCGGCGAGGCCACGCACGGCGGCTCGTACGACGCCTGGCTCGACGGCTACGGCTCGACGCACACCGACACGCTGTCCCAGTCGGTGACCATCCCGTCCGGCTGCAAGGCCTCGCTCACCTTCTACCTCCACATCGACACGGCCGAGACCACCACCACCTCGGCCTACGACAAACTCACCGTCACCGCGGGCTCCACGACGCTGGCGACCTACTCCAACCTCAACAAGGCCACCGGGTACGCCCAGAAGACCTTCGACCTGTCCTCCTTCGCCGGTTCGACCGTCACGCTGAAGTTCAGCGGCGTCGAGGACTCCTCGCTCCAGACCAGCTTCGTCGTGGACGACACCGCCCTGACGACCAGCTGATCCGCGTCTGGGTCCCCGGCCGCCGCGGCGGCCCGACCCCGGGCAGGGCCCCGGTCGCTTCGGCGGCCGGGGCCCTGTCGCGCGCGGCCTGGAATTCGCTGGGATGGATCCTGATCCACCGGTGGCACGTCCAACCCGCAAGGAGGCCACCCCATGCGCCGAACGACCCACACCCGGACCATCGCCCTCGCCGCTCTGACCCTGCTCCTCGCGGGCTGCGGTACGCAGAGCGGAGGCGACGCGGGCGGCAGCGGCACCGTGTCGCCGTCCCCCACCCCGTCCCACCCGAGCTGCGCCACGGCGAAGGGGGAGCTGGGCGCCGCCGACACCGGCCATACATACTGTCTGGCGCCGGGCGAGACGATCCGTGTCTCCCTGGACGGCACGACCCGCCGGCCGTGGGCGCCCGTGAAGACCGCCGGAACCGGGCTGGAGGCCACCAACAGCGGGATCGTCCTCCAGCCGGGCGACGCGTCCGCCGCCTACCGGGCGGTCTCGGCTGGAACGGTCCGGCTGACATCGTCCCGGCCGCTGTGTCCGAGCGATCCGGCCCGGGTCTCCTGCGACGGCCTTCAGGAGTGGACGGTCACCGTGGTCGTGCCGAAGGCGTGAGACCGCGGCGCACGTTCAGGGGCCCGAGGGCGGCCTGAACGTGCGCCTGTGGACGTGCGGGCCGGACACCGGCCGGGCGGATGCGCGGACGCCCGGCCGTCCGAGCGCCTTACCGCGGACGGGCCTTCAGCCGCAGCTCGTGGGGCCGCAGGGTGATGCCGACGCGGGTCGCGTCGTTGGACCCGGACACCTGGTCGAAGCGCCAGCGGGACGCCACGGTCGCGGTGATCAGGGAGAGCAGCGCCATCGAGAAGTGGTCACTCGGGCACTTGCGGTTGCCGACACTGAAGGGGCGCATCGCGTACTTCGGGATGTCCTTGGAGCGTTCCGGAAGCCAGCGGTCGGGATCGAAATCCAGGTGCTCCTGGTACGACCGGGGGTCGCGCTGGATCGCGTACGGGCTGTAGACGATGTCGGCTCCGGCCGGAATGCGATAGCCGCCCAGCTCGGTCTCGGCCACCACGCGGCGCGTCAATATCCATACGGCGGGGCGTAAACGCATCGCCTCGACGACGACATTGTTCGTGTGCGACAGCTTCCGGACGTCGTCGAATCCGACGGGTCGGTCTCCTGCGACGGATCGGACCTCTGCGGCCACTTTGTCCGCCTGTTCCGGATGTTCCGTCAGCACTTGGAGCAACCACATGATCGTGGATGCGATGGTTTCGCTGCCGGGGGTGAGTATCGCGACGACTTGGTCGTGGATCTCCTGTTCGTCTATGGGGCCGCCGTCGTCGTTCTTCGCTTCCAGCAATGCCGTCAGCAAATCGTCCGGCTTTTGACCAGATGCCCGTCGCTCGTCGATGATCTCGTCGACCAGCGCATGCAAATCGGCCAATGCGCGGTCGAATGCGCGTATCGAGGGAAGCGGGAGCCTATAGAGGGGCCCCGCGGGGATGACCATGCGCCGGTACATGCCGCGGAACACGGTGGCGAGAGCGAGGCTCAGCCGCTCGGCGCGCTCGTCCATGAACCGGCCGCGCAGCAGACAGCGGGCGGCGACACGGACGGCGACACGGAACGACTCGGAGGTGCAGTCGACGACCGCGCCGCGCTCCCAGCGCGCCGTGAACGCCCGCGACTCCTCCTCCATGATCGGGCCGTACTCGGGGATGATGTCGGCCCGGAACGCGGGCTGGATGGTCCGCCGCTGGCGCCGGTGCTGCGGACCGTTGGCGGTGGCGACACCCTGCTTGCCGAGCAGCCCTTCGAGCGACTCCCACAGGGGGCCGCCGATCTCGTAGTCGGGGCTGAGCGCCAGCGCCCCGGTGAGCGCGGGGGTGGTGACGGCGTACACCGTCTTGGGGCCCATCCTGAGCCGGACGACGTCACCGTGGTCGCGCAGCCCGGCGAGGAAGCCCAGCGGGTCGCGGACCAGTTTCCAGCCGTGCCCGAGAACGGGCACCCCGCCTCCGGCGAGGGGCGGGACGGACAGCTCCCGCGCCTCGGACACCTCGGGTCGTACGGACTCGACGGTCATTTCTCACCTGCCGCTTCATTGTTGACGTACGGGGGTGTGGAGCGGTCGTCCCAGCTGTCGACCATGTACCGGCCCGACTCGTGGTGGAACCAGTACACGGAGCTGAACCAGTTCCGCATGTTGCCGAGGCACGCCCTCACGGCGGCGCTCGTCTCTTTTCCCCGGACAGTGCCGCCGTCGGCGAGTAATTCGGCGAGCCGCAATACGTCCTTCTCGGCGACGAGGAATTGCTCGATGCATTCCTCGACTCGCCGCCTCACTTCGATGACGGCTTCTTCGAGTGTCAGCCCCTCATGATGAATGAGACTGATTCCGAGATTGTGGACCTCGTCGCCCGCTATTTCCTTGGGCAGCGAACAGAGGTCGTTGTACCAGGCGGCGAATTCCTGACTCAGCAGTGCCGCCCGGTGAAATGCGGGATGCAGTCGCACTTTGGCGGGCAGTTCACGGCCCGCACTCGGTTCCAGAAGGTCGGTCCAGATCCAGTGAGCGAAAGTGAGCCGGCGGAGTTCGAGATATTCCGCGACCGTGGGGACGGTGCCGGAGGTGCGGTTCCTGAACTCCCGGTCGTACGCCTCGATCACCGCGTGGAAGTGGAGTGCGAACCGTTTGTTCCAGTTCTCGCCGAGGAACGAGTACAGCCGCACCATGCTGTCCGCGAACCCCGCGACCAGGGGATCCTGGTGGTGCAGATGGTCCCTGGGGGCGTCGAGGGCCGCATGCAGCCGGAACCTGAGCCTCCGCCAGGCGTCCGCCCGGCCGTGGATGACATCGCGGTCGTGACGGTCGTCCCAGACGAAGAACCACGCGCTGTAGTCCGCTATCGCCTGCATGACCTCGTCCGGGGCACCTATGTAGTAGCCCGCCATGAGGTCCGTGTAGCACAGGCCGTCGGCATATTCCTCGACCTTGTCCGCGGGCATCAGCCGTTTTTCGAGGAGCCAGGTCCTGGTGTTCTCCTGGAGCTTGGGCCAATACGGGTGCAGTTGACGGGGAAAATCGGATTCGATCACCGGGAGAGAGAGCGCCGGTGGTACCGCGAGCACTGTCGATGAAGAGCCGTATGAGAAAGCATGCACGAACAAACCCCTCTCAGCCGCCTGTTGACGTCACACCCCTCCACCTGTGACGGGCGCGCGCCGTTGCGTATCCCCGCACTTCCCATTCAGCACCACAACTGACCGTTCTGGGAACGGATTTGGCCCACTCACTACCCGACCATGCCGAGAATATCCCCTTGTGTGACTGAATCTGGATCACCGAAGGAGTACAAGGGATCGAACATACGACGTACATGCGAACGGTGCCTGGTCAGGAGGATCACCTGCCCAAGCACCGTTCGAGTGGACCCACGAGGGGCCGCGCGTCACGCCGGTCAATTTATGTCACAGGCGTGCGGGGCGCCCGGCAGAGCGGTGCCTCAGTCGTTCGCCACGATCGCGTAGCGGGGCTCGCTCTCGGCCATCTGCCGCAGCGCGTCCTTGCGGTCGCGCTTGGAGAGCCGGTCGATGTACAGGTAGCCGTACAGATGGTCCGTCTCGTGCTGGAGGCAGCGGGCGAAGTAGCCCGTACCGCGCACCCTGACCGGGTTGCCCTTCTCGTCCTGCCCGGTGACCTCGGCATAGTCGGGGCGGGCGAGCGGCGCGTAGGCGGTCGGGACGGAGAGGCAGCCCTCGTTGCTCTCGTCCAGCTGGCGCCGGTCCGCGGGCAGGTCGACCAGCTTCGGGTTGCAGACCACACCGACGTGCCGGTCGCCCTGGTCGTCCTGGCAGTCGTAGACGAAGACCTTCAGATCGACGCCGATCTGGTTGGCCGCCAGGCCCACGCCCTCGGCGGTACGCTGGCTCGCGAACATGTCGGCGACCAGCTGGTCCAGCTCGTCCCCGAAGTCGGTGACGTCCTTGCACTCCTTGTGCAGCACCGGGTTCCCGACCACCGTGATCGGCCGCGAGGCGCCGCGCTCGCGGTAGGCCGCCTCGCGCTCCTCGGTGTCCTCGGTGTCGATGACGAACCCGTCGTCGTCCACGGGGAGCACGCCCACGTGCTGCTGATCGGTGTCCTGCTGCGCCATGACGACGTACGCCTTCCTCAGACCTTGGAAATTTCTGCGACTACAGCCTAAAGGCGCGCTCAGCAGACCTCTTCCAGATCCCGCCAGTCACGGGAGTCCGGACTGTCCGCGACCCAGCCGTCGAGCAGGCCGCGCACCAGCGAGGCGGGCGCCGCGAGACCGCACTCCCGCTCGGGGACCCAGAGCTGCCCGTCGGTGCGATGGCCGAGCGGACCCGGGTGCCCCGGTTCGCTGTGGTCGTGCGGGTCGAGGTGTTCCTCGTCGCCCTCGTCGGACGGCATCCGGGACTCGGAGCACATCCGGCACAGCAGGCGGACGGACGACGACCAGTCCTCCGCGGCGAAGCCGGCGTCGGCGGCGAGCTGCTCCAGTGCGTTCCGGTCGTCCTCGGTGGCCGCTTCCAGGAGGACGACCCAGGTGGGCACCGGCGAGGGGGCCCACAGTTCGATCTCGTCGAAGACCGGGTAGGCGTGCCCGGCGGCGGTGGTCCGCTCACCGTGCGGAACACCGTCGTGCAGGACGACCTCGCCCCAGCGGCGTCCGGAGGAGGGCAGCGGGATCGACAGCACCTCGACGCGGGCGGGGTCCAGCCTGCGCCCCCACACCACCTCGGCCTCGCCCTCCGGCGACAGCCGGACGGCCGCGCTGCCGAGGTCCATGCCCACCGGCTCGCCGGAGACGGCGGCGCCGCCGGGCACCCGCAGCCCGTACGCCTGCCAGGAACGGCGGGCCAGCGGCCAGTCCTGCAGGGCGGTGGCGGCGATCCCCACGTTCCACCAGTCGGGTGCGCCGGTCTCCCGGTCGAGCAGGGCGACGGCCCGCAGACCCGCGGCCCGCGCCTGCTCCCAGTCGTGCCGGAACTTGTGCAGCAGGGCCAGGTTGAACCAGGACTCGGACAGCCAGGGCTCCAGGTCCGCGGCGCGTGTCAGCAGCGCTCCCGCGTCCTCGTACCGGCCGTCGCCGATCAGCGTGAACGCACGGTCGGTGGCCTGCCGCCATGAGGCGGAGGGCCGGTGTCGTCCCTTGCCGAAGATCCTCACGATTCCCGCCTGCCAGTTCCTTGCGTTTCCCGCCTGCCGGTCCTTTGAAGAGTCCCTTGAAGGCAGTGCGGCCGCGGGCCGGCCCGTGCCCCCTGACACCCTCTTCCTCGCATCCAACCACGTACCTTCGGACGGCCGCTCATTACCCATGGGTTACCCAGCCCAGGGCAAGGTCAGACCGGGTCGGGACAGGACCCGGGCCAGTGACTCCACGACCTCCGGCTGATAGTCGCGAGCGGTGGCCAGCCGCAGCTTCTCCAGGGCGGTCAGCGGCCCTGTGGGCCCTGCTTCCCTGGCCATCTCGTCGTATGCGTTCACGGTCCGGACGATGCGCGCGGTCACCGGCTGGTCCCGGTAGGGGTCCGCCTGCCGCTCCACCACCACGGCGACCTCGGCGTCCACCCCGGTCTGCCGGACGACGGCGCCGCCCAGCAGCGCGATCCGCCGCTGCTCGTCCGCCGGGAGCGCGGCGGTGGCGCCGGCCGGTACGGGGTCGACCAGGCTGAGCTGTCCGATGTCGTGCATCAGCGCCGCGTACTCCAGGACGGTGAGGTCGGGCTCGGAGAGGCCGAGCTCGCGGCCGACGGCCCGGCTGAGGGCGGCCACCCGCCGGGCGTGGCCGGTTGGTGTGTACCCGGCGATCTCGGTCGCTCGCGCGAGTGAGGCGATCGTCTGCCGGTAGGTGACCCGCACGGCCGCGTACCGCCCGAAGGACAGCTGGGTGAGCAGCAGCGGCAGCGAGAAGACGGGCAGCGCCCACAGTCCGACCACCGCGACCGCGAGCGACATGACGGCCCCGGTCGCGCACACGGCCGAACCGATCCCGAGGGTGGCCCGCAGTTCGTCGCGCAGCAGCGGCCCGAACGGCCAGCGGGTCCGCGCGTGGGCCGTCGCCGCCGCGAGCACGGCGTCGCACAGGGTGGTGAGGACCAGCAGCGCGACGAGCAGCAGGGCCTGGGCTGGGCCGCCCCACTTGAGCAACCTGCCCTGGTTGTACAGGGGTTGGAAGCACACGGCGGCGAAGGCGACGGTGAGGACGCGGCGGTCGAGGTGGTCGAGCGTCGGCCCGTGTCCCTGTGCCACGTGCGGAACGCAGCCGATCAGCGCCGCCGCCACGACGACGGCGACGACCTGGAGGACGCCGTGGTCGGTGCGGTGCCCGGCGTTCTCGCCGAGCAGCGCGTACGCGAGGGCTCCGGCGGCCCCGAGGGGAGCGGACTCCCGCTCCTCTGCCCCGCTCCACCGGGCGAGCTCGCCGACGGCGATGAGAACGCCGAAGGCCAGCGCGGTGCCGCGTTCGTCGATTCCGTTCCAGAGGGTGGCTCCGAGGGCGAGGACCGCGAGGAGGAGGGCGAGCGCGCGCACTGCGGTGAGCGCGGCGGGCGTCCCTCCGGCCGACGGGAGACGGGCGGCGTGGGTGGGGAGTCGGTGCCGCGGGGCGGCTGTGCTCACGGCGCGCTCCGTCCGACGGTGTCGGACGGGTGCGCGGGCGGCCTGCCGGGTGCGGCGGCCGGGCCGATGTCCGCGGTCACCGCGGGACGCCAGCCGTGCCGGTTCAACGCGCGCCTCAGCGCCCCCACCATCCGGGGGTCGAACTGCGAGCCCGCGCATCGCGCCAGCTCCTCCAGTGCCGCCGGCACCGGGCGGGCCCTGCGGTAGGACCGGGTCGACGTCATCGCGTCGAACGCGTCGGCGACGGCCACCACCCGGGCGAACTCCGGGATCTGCGCCCCGCTCAGCCCGTACGGGTATCCGCTCCCGTCCAGCCGCTCGTGGTGGTGCAGGATCGCCGAGCGGGCCTCGCCGAGGAAGCCGATTCCGCGGACCATCTCGTGCCCGTACTCGGGATGCAGTTCGATGATCCGCCGCTCCTCGGGGGTCAGCGGTCCGTCCTTGCGCAGCAGGCGCGTGGGGACGCCGAGTTTGCCGACGTCGTGCAGGATTCCGGCGAACCGGAGCACCTCGACGCGTTCGTCGTGCATGCCGAGCTCACGGGCGATCATCACGGACGCCTGGCCGACCCGCTCGCTGTGCCCGCGGGTGTAGCCGTCCTTGATGTCGACGGCCTGGACGAGGGCGCGGATGGTGGCCTGGTGGGCGGCCCGTTCGCGGTGGTACTGGGCGAAGACCCAGCAGGACACGTACATCGGCAGCAGGACGAGCAGCGCGGCGACGGGCCCGTACGGACTGCGCCACAGCACCGCCATCATCAGCCCGGCGAGGCCGTGCACGGCGACGGGTGCCAGCGAGCGCGCGAAGAGGCCGCGCCAGGCACCGCGCACCGGCGCGCGCTCGGCCAGCACCAGGATCCCGCCGTCGAGGACGGTGAGCACGGCGCAGAAGGTGAGCACCGCGGCCCCGGCGGGCACCAGCGCGTAGGGAAAGTCGGGCGTGACCAGCGCGTCCCGGCCGCCGAGCGCTCCGTACACCCGGGAGGCGGCCCAGACGGCGACGGCGAGCTGGGCCGCGCGCCAGACCCGGCGTGGGCCGCGCGGGCGCTGTTCGACCCGGGCGAGCAGCGCCCCGGGCAGCGCGACGAGGGCGGCGGCGGGCGGCGGCAGCAGAAAGGCCCCGGCCAGCAGGACGGGGAGGAAGGTGCCCATCCCCTGGGTGGTCCCGCCGCCGGGCGCACCCGCGCCGCGCGGCC
The DNA here is from genome assembly GCF_042871525.1 of Streptomyces sp. NPDC005784. Taxonomy (NCBI): domain Bacteria; kingdom Bacillati; phylum Actinomycetota; class Actinomycetes; order Kitasatosporales; family Streptomycetaceae; genus Streptomyces; species Streptomyces sp. NPDC005784. Next base: position 105,006 of record NZ_JBIAIQ010000013.1, on the reverse strand, counting down.
GGGCCGGCAGCGTGACGCGCTCGCAGCCCGCGTACAGCACGGCGAGCAGCGCGACGATTCCCCAGGGAACGCGGAGGTGCGGCAGGGGTGCGAGGCAGGCGACAGCCAGGAGAACGACACAGGCCACGTACGCACGGGCCCACGCCGGAACCGAACCCATCCTGGTACCTCCCCCGTACCTCCCCTGATCTCAGGATCGGAGCCTAGGACGGGAGGAAGGGGGCGGGGACGGGTATGAACGAATCCGCGGGCTCAGGGCCCGCGGATTCGCACGTTCGGGTGATAAACGGAGGGTCTTCGCCGGGCGTCGGCGGTCGCGCCGGAGGTGCCGGGATCGCGCCGGAGCTGCCCGGGGTCAGGACTCCTGGACCGTCGCGGTCACGTCGTGCTCGGGCACGGCCTGACCGGAGCGGATCAGGTCGATGCGGCCCATGACCTTGGCCCGGAGATCGGTGGGCACGTCGTCATGGCCGCAGCACCGCTTGACCAGCTTCTTGACGGCCTGTTCGAGGCCGTACTTCTCCAGACACGGGGAGCACTCTTCGAAGTGGACCTCGAACTTGGTGCAGTCCGCGTCCGGCATCTCATGATCGAGGAACTCGTAGAGATGATCGAGTACCTCACTGCAATCCGTCTCGTGCGGCTCTCCGCAGCTCATGAGCCCGAGCCTTTCGCTTCGTTCGACTCTCCGGCGCCGGCGGGAACCAGCCCGCGGTCGCGGGCGTAGTCCTCCAGCATGCCGCGCAGTTGGCGACGCCCCCGGTGCAGCCGGGACATCACCGTACCGATGGGTGTCCCCATGATGTCCGCGATCTCCTTGTACGCAAAGCCCTCTACGTCCGCGAGGTAGACGGCGATGCGGAATTCCTCGGGGATCGCCTGCAGCGCTTCCTTGACGTCCGAGTCGGGCAGGTGGTCGAGCGCCTGCGACTCGGCGGAACGAAGCCCTGTGGACATGTGCGACTCGGCACGCGCCAGCTGCCAGTCCTCGATCTCCTCGGCCGCGCTGCGCTGGGGTTCGCGCTGCTTCTTGCGGTACGAGTTGATGAAGGTGTTGGTGAGAATGCGGTACAGCCACGCCTTGAGGTTGGTGCCCTCGCGGAACTGGTGGAAGGACGCGTACGCCTTGGCGTACGTCTCCTGCACCAGGTCCTCGGCGTCCGCCGGGTTGCGCGTCATGCGCAGGGCGGCCGAGTACATCTGGTCGAGGAATTCGAGCGCGTCCCGCTCGAAGCGCGCGGTGCGCTCGGCGGACGACTCCGTGCTCGTGCCCTGGCCCTCGGGCTGCTCCGCCTGGCCGTTTTCGGTCCCTGCGTCGGTCCCAGTGACCGGACCCACCTCCTCCAGCGACGTAGCGAGACCGAGACCGGTCCCACTGGAATCGGAGGATAGACGACCTTCGGTCGGGGAGGGATGTACTTCTTGTCCGCCCGCCGCCCGAATCGGGGCGTTCTTGCCCGCGCGCAGCACCGTCCAGTCCAGGTCAGCGCGGCTGCTGCGGCTCGGGCAGAAGGTCGAACCCATGCGGCGGACTTCCTCTCGTACGAACGGTGCAGCACTCTCCGTGCTGTCTGCTCGGCACAACAGAAGTCCGTCACTCTGCATTCCCGCGTGTCACCCGAGTGACGCGGCCCACCGCGCGACGCCGTCCGTGACGACCTTCAGCGCCTCCTCCTGGCCGAGCGGGGCCCGCTTCGGGACGGCGAGGCCGTGATCTCCGTAAGGCACTTCGACCAGTTCGTACGAGCCCGGCGGGAACTCCTCCGGCTTGCCGAACGGGTCGTTGCCGCCCTGCACGACGAGGGTGGGCACCCCCGCGCCGAGCAGCTCGGCGGCGCGGGACTTCTCCGGCTTTCCCGGAGGGTGCAGCGGGAAACTCAGGGCGAGGACGGCGGCGGCACCGAGTTCGGTCGCGGTCCGGCACGCGACGCGGGCGCCGGCGCTGCGGCCGCCGGAGACGACGGGCAGTCCGGGCTTCGCCAGCACCGGCCACACCCCCCGCCAGCCGACGTCCAGTGTCCTCGGTGCCGGGGCCACCTTCTTCCCGGCGACCCGCCAGGGCTGTTCGACGAGCGCGACACTCACCCCGTGAGCGGGCAGCACCTCGGCGAGCGCCCGGAGATCCCGGGCCTCGATTCCGCCGCCCGCGCCATGACTCACGCCGAGGACGAGCCGCGCCTTCGCCGCCCTGTGCCAGGTGACGCGGGCCGTACCGGCGTCCGTCTCGATGGTCTCGCTCGCGTTGCTGATCTCGGTCACGTCAGAAAAGTGTGCCCTCCTCGGGCCCCTCCAGCTCCTTCAGCAGCTCCGCTCCGTTGTTGCGGACGTTGCTGACCGCGGTGGAGACGGGGTACGCGCGCATCAGTCCGGTGGGCGGCGGCGCGAGCAGATCGCGGAGTTCGTCCGGGTCCGTGCGGGACGGGTCGAGCCAGCTGTCCCAGCGGTCGGGGGTGAGCATCAGGGGCATCCGGGGGTGGATGTCGGCCAGCGCGTGCGGGCCCTCGGCGGGGGCCACCGCGAGCGGCGTCGTCTCCGCCTCGGTCGTGATGACCGAGCAGGTCGCCCACCAGGCCAGCGGATGCTCGTCCGGCAGCGTCCGGTCCCGCCAGAACTCGTACAGTCCCGCCATCGCGAAGACCGAGCCGTCCGCGGGCGTCACGAAGTACGGCTGCTTGCGCGGCCGCTTCTTCTTGCCCTCGACCTCCAGATCGCGTTCGGCGTTGCCGGTGACCCACTCGTAGTAGCCGTCGGCGGGGACGATGCAGCGCCGGGCGGCGAAGGCGCGGCGGTACGAGGGCTTCTCGTGCACCGTCTCCGCGCGCGCGTTGATCATCCGGGCGGCGCCCTCGGGTGTCTTGGCCCAGGACGGGACGAGTCCCCACTTGAGTCTGCGGAGCTGGCGAACCGGCCTCGGGCTGTCCGCGTCCTTCACAGGGCGGTCGAGGACGACGTAGACCTCCTTGGTCGGCGCCACGTTGTAGTCCGGGGCCAGGGTCTCCTCGGGATCCCGGTCCCACTTCTCGATCTCAAAGACTCCTGCGAGATCCTCGGGTCCACGACTGGCTGCATACCGTCCGCACATACGTGCAACACTGCCAGATTCCGCGTCACAAAAGGGAGTCACCGCCGACAATGGACAGCACCGCATCCTCCTCGCTGGCCTCGCTCACCTCCCTCTGGGACCAGGTCTTCGGCAGTCAGCCGGACCCCGACCTGTGGGTGGTGATCGCCACCATGGTCGCGGCCCTCGCGGCGATCGTCCCGCACGGCGTCTGGCGTCTCTCCCGCAACGCCATCACCATCGCGCACGAGGGCGGCCACGGCCTGGTCGCCCTGCTCACCGGGCGCAGCCTCAGCGGCATCCGGCTGCACTCCGACACCAGCGGTCTCACGGTCAGCCGCGGCAAGCCGACCGGCCTCGGTATGATCCTGACGGCGGCGGCGGGCTACACCGCTCCCCCGCTGCTCGGCCTCGGCGGCGCCGCGCTGCTCGGCGCGGGCCACATCACCCTGCTGCTGTGGGTGGCCACGGCCCTGCTGATAGCCATGCTGGTGATGATCCGCAACGCGTACGGCGCGCTCACCGTGATCCTCACCGGCGGCACGTTCCTCCTGGTGTCCTGGCTCGCCGGACCCCAGGTACAGGCCGCGTTCGCGTACGCGGTGGTGTGGTTCCTGCTCCTCGGCGGCGTCCGCCCGGCGTTCGAACTCCAGGCAAAGCGGATGCGGGGCGGCGCGGGCGACTCGGACGCGGACCAGTTGTCGCGGCTGACGCACGTACCGGCCGGGCTGTGGCTGTTCCTCTTCCATGCCGTGTCGCTGTGCTCGCTGATGGGCGGCGGGCGCTGGCTGCTCGGGCTGTGAGCAGCGGGCACTGCCCGAGGGGCCCTGAGCTGCGCCGCGACCGTCCGGCCGGCCCCCGGGGCAGGTGGTGCCCGGCTCCCCCGCGCGGGTGCCGCCGACGGTGACGGGCCAACGGCTGTCCGGCGCCCTGCCACTAAAGTGGGGCGCATGACCGTGAACCCCGCCCACACCGCCCTCTGGCCAGCCCCGCACGCAAGCGGAGCCGTCGACGCGACGGTTCACGTGCCGGGGTCCAAGTCGGTCACCAACCGCGCTCTCGTCCTGGCCGCGCTGGCCTCCGAGCCGGGCTGGCTGCGCCGCCCGCTGCGTTCCCGCGACACCCTGCTGATGGCCGGCGCGCTCCGCGCGATGGGTGTCGGCATCGAGGAGACGGTCGCTTCCAGTTCCACGGTCGCGGGGGGCCCGGACGCCTCCGGCGAGGCCTGGCGGATCATCCCCTCGGGCCTGCGCGGCCCGGCCACGGTCGATGTCGGCAACGCGGGCACCGTGATGCGCTTCCTTCCCCCGGTCGCCGCGCTCGCGGACGGCCCCATCCGCTTCGACGGCGACCCGCGGTCGTACGAGCGTCCGCTGCACGGTGTGATCGACGCGCTGCGCCTGCTCGGCGCCCGGATCGACGACGACGCCCGCGGCGCGCTGCCGCTGACCGTGCACGGCGGCGGTGCCCTGGACGGCGGCCCGGTGGAGATCGACGCGTCGTCGTCCTCCCAGTTCGTGTCCGCCCTGCTGCTCTCCGCCCCGCGCTTCAACCAGGGCGTCGAGGTCCGGCACACCGGCTCGACGCTCCCGTCCATGCCGCACATCCGGATGACCGTCGACATGCTGCGCGCGGTCGGCGCCCAGGTGGACACCCCGGAGTCCGGCGGCGAACCGAACGTCTGGCGGGTGACGCCGGGCGCGCTGCTCGGCCGCGATCTGATCATCGAGCCGGACCTGTCGAACGCCCAGCCGTTCCTGGCGGCGGCGCTGGTGACCGGCGGCACGGTCGTCGTCCCCGACTGGCCGGCGCGCACCACCCAGCCCGGTGACCGGCTGCGGGAGATCTTCACCGAGATGGGCGGTTCCTGCGAACTGACCGAGAGCGGACTGGAGTTCACCGGTTCGGGTGCCATTCACGGTATCGATGTGGACCTCGGCGAGGTCGGTGAGCTGACCCCGGGCATCGCGGCGGTCGCGGCGCTCGCCGACTCCCCCTCCACACTCCGGGGCGTGGCCCATCTGCGGCTGCACGAGACGGACCGGCTGGCCGCGCTCACCAAGGAGATCAACGAACTCGGCGGCGATGTCACCGAGACCGCCGACGGCCTGCACATCCGGCCGCGCCGACTGCACGGCGGCGTCTTCCACACGTACGACGACCACCGCATGGCGACGGCCGGCGCGATCCTCGGGTTGGCGGTGGAGGGCGTCCAGATCGAGAACGTGGCGACGACCGCGAAGACCCTGCCCGACTTCCCCGACCTGTGGACCGGAATGCTCGGGAACTGACGGGCGGACCTGGATCATGCGCCGTTACGGCAAGAACACCGACGAGGACGACATCCGCCAGCGCCCGAACCGCAAGGGCAACCGTCCCCGTACCAACATCCGCCCCAAGCACGAGGAAGCCGTCTCGGGCATGGTCCTCACGGTCGACCGCGGCCGGCTGACCTGCCTGGTCGAGGGCCGCGTCGTGATGGCGATGAAGGCCCGAGAACTGGGCCGCAAGGCCGCCGTCGTCGGCGACCGGGTCGCCATCGTCGGCGACCTGTCCGGAGAGAAGGACACCCTCGCCCGCATCGTCCGCATCGAGCCGCGCGGTTCGGTGCTGCGACGCACGGCCGACGACGACGATCCGTACGAGCGTGTGGTCGTCGCCAACGCCGACCAGCTCGCCATCGTCACCGCCCTCGCCGACCCCGAGCCGCGCCCCCGCCTGATCGACCGCTGTCTGGTGGCCGCCTTCGACGGCGGTCTGACCCCGCTCCTCGTGCTCACGAAGTCGGACCTGGCCCCGCCGGACAAGTTCCTGGAGCTGTACGGCGCGTTGGACATCCCGTACGTGGTGACCAGCCGCGAGGAGCTGCGGAGCGCGGCCGCCGCCGACCTGGTGCGCGAACAACTGGACGGCAGGATCACGGCGTTCGTCGGTCACTCGGGCGTCGGCAAGACGACCCTGGTGAACGCGCTGGTGCCGCCCGAGCAGCGCCGGACGACCGGCCACGTCAACGCGGTCACGGGCCGCGGCCGGCACACGACCACCTCGGCGCTGGCCCTGCCGCTGGCGGGAGCCAACGGGGGCTGGGTCGTCGACACCCCGGGCGTCCGTTCCTTCGGCCTGAACCACGTCGATCCGTCCCGGGTCATCAACGCCTTCCCCGATCTCCAACCCGGCACCGAGGGCTGCCCCCGCGCGTGCAGCCACGACGAACCGGACTGTGCGCTCGACCAGTGGGTGGCCGACGGCCACGCGGACCCGCAGCGGCTGTACTCGCTGCGCCGACTGCTGGCCACGCGCGAGCGCCGCGAGGGCGACTGACGTCCGCGTGTTTGCGTGCGCCCGCCGTCGGTAAGGGCTTCTCCGGGTCGGTGAATGCATAATCGCACCGAACCGGATCCGGGCCGGCCGAAGCAGTCGACGTGCGGATGTGGGAGGACAAGACATGGCGTGGCTGCTGGTCGTTGTGGCAGGACTGCTCGAAACCGGCTTCGCCGTCTGCCTGAAGCTCTCGCACGGCTTCACCAGACTCTGGCCCACCGTGGCCTTCTGCGTCTTCGCCCTCGGCAGCTTCGGTCTGCTGACGCTCTCCCTGAGGAAACTCGACGTCGGTCCGGCCTACGCGGTGTGGACCGGCATCGGCGCGGCGGGCACCGCCATCTACGGCATGATCTTCCTCGACGACCTGGTCTCCGTCCTGAAGATCGTCTCGATCAGCCTGGTCATCATCGGCGTCATCGGACTCCAGCTCTCGGGGTCGGCGCAGTAGGGACACGCCCGGAGCCGTTCCGCGTGCGCACCTCGGAGCCGTTCCGCGGGCGCGCCCCCAGGCCTGCTGAGTACGCGCCCGGGCCCTTCAGACCGCAAGCCGGTGGGACGGTGCGAGCGCGGTTCTGACCAACTCCGCGACTCCGCCCCGGGCGGGCGGCGCCACGACCCACGACAGCGCGAGCCGGACCACCAGTTCGCACGCCCGCGTGACCTCGGGGGTGTCCGCCCTGGACAGGGCGAGCGCGGCGACCGCTCGGTCGCGGACCAGCGCCACGAAGTCGGCGGGCGAGGGCAACGGCCCGTCGGCCCGTCGCTGCGCGGGCACCGGGGACGACGAGGGCACGGCGGACAGCGCGGGCGCGGGCAGCCGCTCACTCCAGCATCCGGTCAGCATCGCCCGCACCAGCGCGTTGCTGCGCGCCGCCGACGCGGTCCAGTCGGCGGCCGCGACCAACCGCTCCCGCGCGTCGGTGTGAGCGGCCAGGGCCCGGTCGATCCCGGCGAGGTAGGCATCGGCCTCCCGCCGTACGAGGGCACGCGCGAGCCCTTCCTTGCTCCCGAACTCGTTGTAGAGCGTCTGGCGTGACACCCCGGCCACGGCCGCCACATCGACCATCCGCACCGCGGACCACGCCCGGCGCGCGAGCGCCGTATAGGCAGCGTCCAAGAGGGATTCTCGCGCTGCGGGCATCATCGCCTCCCTGGGGCGAGCGGCTCTGCAGCCAGATTTGACGCGTGCGGAAGCACTGTCAAGGGGTCGCGGCGGCCCCGATGGGCGCACGTCCGAAGCCGCACGCATCCACGACCGAACACGAGCCCCGGCGACCGTCCCCACCGGCCGGGTCCGGCGCCGCACCGGTCGTCTCAACCGGACGGGTCCGGCGGGGGGCGGTGCGGCACCTGCTGGACACCGGGGGCGGGAGCGAACCGACCGGCTACCGCACGTCCGGCGGGACGGTCGGACGCAGCAACCGCTGGGCGCCGCCTGCCCACCGGGGCCGGTGCGGTGCGGCCGGACGAGGCCCGATGCGCCACCTGCTCACCCGGGTCGGTGCGGTGTCCGCCCACCGGGGCCGGTGCGGTGCCTGCCCGCACGGCCGGTACGCCACCTGCCCACCGGGGTCGATGCGTTGTCGGCCGGACATGGCCGATGCGCCGCCTGCCCACCGGGACCCATGCGGTGCCGGCCGGGTGGCGTGATGATCCCCTGTCCTGTGTAGCCCCGTCCCGACACGGGCAGATACGGTTCACCCATGCCCGACTATCGCGATGACCTGCGCCTCGCCCATGTCCTGGCGGACGCCGCCGACGCCGCGACGATGGACCGGTTCAAGGCGCTCGACCTGAAGGTCGAGACCAAGCCGGACATGACGCCGGTGAGCGAGGCGGACAAGGCCGCCGAGGAACTCATCCGCGGCCATCTCCAGCGGGCCAGGCCGCGCGACGCGATCCTCGGCGAGGAGTACGGCATCGAGGGCACGGGCCCGCGCCGCTGGGTCATCGACCCGATCGACGGCACCAAGAACTACGTCCGCGGTGTGCCCGTCTGGGCCACGCTCATCTCCCTGATGGAGATGGGCGAGGGCGGCTACCAGCCGGTCGTCGGCGTCGTCTCCGCCCCCGCGCTCGCCCGTCGCTGGTGGGCCGCGAAGGGCCACGGCGCCTTCAGCGGCCGCAGCCTGTCCTCCGCGACCCGCCTGCGGGTCTCCAACGTCTCGCGGATGGCCGACGCGTCCTTCGCGTACTCGTCCCTGTCCGGCTGGGAGGACCAGGGCCGCCTCGACGGTTTCCTCGACCTCACGAAGGCGGTCTGGCGCACCCGCGGTTACGGCGACTTCTGGCCGTACATGATGGTCGCCGAGGGCTCGGTGGACATCTGCGCCGAACCCGAGCTGTCGCTCTGGGACATGGCGGCGAACGCGATCGTGGTGACCGAGGCGGGCGGCTCCTTCACCGGCCTCGACGGGCGCCCCGGCCCGCACAGCGGCAACGCCGCCGCGTCGAACGGCCTCCTCCACGACGAGATGCTCGGCTACCTCAACCAGCGTTACTGAGCACGCTTCCTGAGCAGCCCCGGTCTGCCCGGGGCTGCTGAGCAACCCTCGGGCGCCCCCCAACTCACGGCACGCGCCCTCTTGTTGACCCTCCCTTTAACTGCGACTCTGAGAGCTCCCCCACTTGTGAACTTGTGAACCGTTTCTCTTTGTGCTCCATCCAGGAGCCGAGGAGCCCGCGGCTCACCAAGGAGGTGGCTCCAGCCCATGCTCGTCCGCGACGCCATGAGCACGGTGGTCCTCACCATCGGCCCGGCACACACCCTCCGACAGGCGGCCCGTCTGATGTCCGCGCGCCACGTCGGCGCGGCGGTGGTCCTCGACGAGGACTCCTCCGGCCTCGGGATCCTCACCGAGCGCGACATCCTCAACTCCCTCGCCCTCGGCCAGAACCCGGACTCAGAGACCGCCGGAACCCACACGACCACCGACGTCGTCTTCGCGGCGCCCACCTGGACCTTGGAGGAGGCCGCGACCGCGATGTCGCACGGCGGCTTCCGGCATCTGATCGTGCTCGACGGCAGCGGCCCGGTCGGCATCGTCTCGGTCCGCGACATCATCCGCTGCTGGGCGCCCGCCCGGCAGCACGTACCGGCCTGAGCACACGAGCGTGCCGGAGTCCCCAGGGGTTCCCCGGGGATTCCGGCCCGCCGCCCACAACGGGCGCGCCCGTGGCGGCCGTCGGCCCCCTGCGCCACGTGCGCCTCCCGTGACCGATATCGGACTCGATCCGTGATGGACATTGTCTAAGTCAAGCTGGTTTCTAAAGTCACATCCATTCGGGATCTGGTTCACCTGCTGTTACGCTGACCTGTATGAGTGACCTGTTGGAACGACTGCGCGGACGTGGATGGCGCATGACCGCGCAGCGACGTGTCGTGGCCGAGGTCCTCGACGGCGACCACGTCCATCTGACGGCCGACGAGGTGCACGCCCGGGCCGTGGCCAAGCTGCCCGAGATCTCCCGGGCGACCGTCTACAACACGCTGGGTGAGCTGGTCTCGCTCGGCGAGGTGCTGGAAGTCGCCACAGACAAGCGCGCCAAGCGCTACGACCCGAACGCGCACCGTCCGCACCACCATCTGGTCTGCGCCCGGTGCGGCGCGATCCGCGACGTCCACCCGCTCGGCAACCCGCTCACCGACCTCCCCGACTCGGAGCGCTTCGGCTTCACGGTCTCGGACGTCGAGGTGACGTACCGAGGCGTCTGCCCGAACTGCGCGGCCGTACAGGCGTAGAAGCACGCACCCGCACGCAAACGAAAGCCCCGGCACGCGACGCGCGCCGGGGTTTCCCGCAATCCACAGCCAATCGGTCCGCAGGCGACCGGTCCACAACCAACCGCTCGGCGCTCGGCGCTCGGCGCTCGGCGCTCGCTGCTGTTCGCTGTTCGCTGTTCGCTGTTCGCTGTTCGCAGCAGCGTTTCCGCGCCAGGTCCGGATATGCACCGAGGGCCGGAACCCTTTCGGATTCCGGCCCTCGGCCTTCAGTAGCGGGGACAGGATTTGAACCTGCGACCTCTGGGTTATGAGCCCAGCGAGCTACCGAGCTGCTCCACCCCGCGTCGATGAACTGAACAGTACGTCAACTCCGTGGCCAGCGCAAATCCCTTGTTCGAGCGCTCCGACGGCAGTCCTCCGACCCCGTCCGACCAGCGCCGCACCGGGCCGAGGGGGACCAGGCGCACCCTGCCGGAGACAGGAAGGAGCCAGGCCGCGTCAGGTGACCCGGGCCGCCCCACACGGACCCGGGCCGCCCTTACGCGGACAGCTCCTCCCGCAAAGCGTCCCGCAGTCGCGCCGCCCGTTCGGAGACCTCCGCCGGTCCCAGCGACACGGCCCGGTCGGCCCACCGCTGCCCCTCCGCCAGCTCCCCGCGCCGCGCGTAGACGAGCGCCAGCCGCAGCGCCGCCCGCCCGTGCCCCGCGTCCGCCGCGCGGGTCCACCACAGCGCCGCCTCCGGCTCGCTCCCCTCACGGGCCAGCAGCAGCCCGAGATTGAACGCGCCGTTGCGCGACCCCGCCTCGGCGGCCTCGCGGTACCAGCGGGCCGCCTCCACGACGTCACCCCGGGCGGCGGCCAGCATCCCGACCCGCACCTGCGCACGCCGGTGCCCCTGGGACGCCGCCCGCTCGTACCACTCCTCGCACTCGCTCTTCTCCTGCGCGGGCTCCCCGAGTTCGTGCGCGGGCGCCGGTGGCCGCCGGGCGTCGAGCACCGCGGCGAGCCGGTAGGCGGCCTCGGCACTGCCCCCTCCCGCGGCGCACCGCAGATGCCGCTCGGCAGCCGGCTCGTCACCCTCCCGCAGCCGCGCGATGCCCACCTGGAGCGCCGCCTCCGTGTGTCCGGCGGCGGCCGCCCGCTCGTACCACCGCAGCGCGGCGACGTCGTCGCTGTCGGTGGCGCGTCCGGCGTGCAGGATGCCGAGGTTGAACGCGGCGTCCACACTCCCGGCCTCCGCGGCCTTGGAGAACCACGGCTCGGCTCCGGCCGCGTCGCCGACCTGGAGCAGCAGGATCGCCAGGGCGTTGGCGGCCTCGCGATGACCGGCGTACGCGGCTCTGCGGTACCACTGCTCGGCCTGCGCGGTCCGCCCCTGCTCGGCACAGAGCAGTCCGAGGTTGTACGCGCCGTTCACATCGCCCGCGTCCATCGCGGCCCGGTACCAGCGCTCGGCGGTCTGCGTCTCACCGCGCTCGGCGTGCAGCGCGCCCAGCGCGTTGGCGGCGTTCCCGTCCCCGTCCTGGGCGGCCCGCAGCCACCAGACGGCGGCGCTCTCGGGGTCCCCGGCGTCGCGCAGCAGGAACCCGAGGGCGCACGCGGCACGCGCCTCCCCGTCCTTGGCGGACGTCAGATACCAGCGCCCGGCCTCCTTGAGATCGCCCCGCTTCTCCAGGATCGCCCCGAGGTGCAGCGCGGCCCGACGGTGCCCGCGCGCGGCGGCCTGCCGGTACCACTGCTCGGCGGCCTGTCCGGCGGCACCGATGACACCGTTGTCACCCACGGCCTCGCCCGAGTCCAGGGCCTTGCGGTCAAGTGTGCGGGCCAGCCGGTACGCGGCCTCGCGGTGCCCGCGCTCCGCGGCGGCCCGCATCCACTGTTCGGCGCCCACGTCACTGCGGTGCTCCAGCAGATCGGCGAGGGCGTACGCACCCAGGGCGTGGCCCTGCTCGGCGGACTGGCGCAGCCAGTACTCGGCGGCGGGCTCGTCGCCGCGCTCGCGGTGGTGCCGGCCGAGCGCGTGCGCGGCGGCCGCGCTGCCGGCGACGGCGGCGATCCGCCACCATCCGGCGGCCTCGTCGACGTATCCGCGCTGGTACATGAGGACACCCAGATTGTTGGCGGCCGCACGGTCTCCGGCGGCGGTGGCCGCGCGCAACTGGGGCTCGGCCGCGTCGAGATCACCGCGGCGCAGCAGCATGGCTCCGAGGACGCTCATCGCCTCGACGTCGCCGGCTTCGGCGGCCGACCACTGGCGCGCCTCCTCGGCAGCCTCGCCGGTTTCGTCCCGGTCGGAAGGCTGCGTGAGATCCGCAGGCTGCTCAAAGTCGGCAGACCGCGCAAACCGCCCTGTATCCAACAGAGTTGCCTTGTCCCCCATAACGTCCATCGTCGCACCACCTGCAACCTGGGTACACCTGGTATACCGCAGCCAGTGAGGTCACTTCAGCGTTTTGTCGACATGCCCACAGAGAGACAAGTCAAACACAGATCGCCCAACTCCCCCCGCATGTCCCGGCACTTCACACGAGTCGCCAGGTCACCGGGGCGCCCCGGCGTGGCGCCGCACACGTCGAAGGCCCGGATCCATGAACTGGATCCGGGCCTTCGACTTCAGTAGCGGGGACAGGATTTGAACCTGCGACCTCTGGGTTATGAGCCCAGCGAGCTACCGAGCTGCTCCACCCCGCGCCGTTGTGTTGCAACCGTACCACGGCGCGGGGTGGGCTCTGATCAGCCGCTTCCGGTGCTCTTTTCGCTGCTCGGACTACTGCTCGGACTACTGCTGGGACTGCTGCTCGGGCCACCGCTCTTGTCGGCGCCGGAGCTGCCGCCGGCCTTGTCCGCCTTGGCCTGCGCGTCCTCGGCCCGCTTCAGCGCGTCCTCAAGATTCTTCTGGGCCTCGCCGTACGCCTTCCAGTCGCCCTTCTTGAGGGCTTCCTGCCCCTGGTCGAAGGCCTTCTGGGCGTCGCCGAGCGCGGCCTGGACCGTCGGGTTGCTCGACGTGGGCGGATTCTTGGTGCCCTGGTCGGGCGGCGCGGTCGAACTCTCCGCCCCGAAGACCTTGTTGAGCGCCTGACCCAACGTGTCCTCGAAGGCGGCGCTGCCTCCGTACGTCACCAACACCTTGCGCAGCAGCGGGTACTTGAGGTCGCCACCGCGGACGTAGACCGGTTCCACATAGAGCAGTCCGCCGTCGAGCGGCACGGTCAGCAGGTTGCCGTACTCGACCTCGGAGTCGCCGCCTCTGAGGAGTCTGATGGACTCGGCGATGGACGGCTCGGAGTTGAACTGGCTCTGCACCCGTTTGGGTCCGTCGACCGTTCTGCCGGTCGGCAGTTTCAGAATGCTGATCTTGCCGTAACCGGGCGTCCCCGCCTCGGCGTTGACCGACACGAACGCGCTCAGGTTGTCACGGCCGTTCGGTGTCATCGTCGTCGTCAGCGAGAACGCCTGCGACGAGTCCCCCGGCAGCTTCATGCTCAGGTAGTACGGCGGCACTGCGCTGTGCGAGTTGTTGCTCGGGTCGTCCGGGACCTGCCACACCTCGCTGCCGCTCAGGAACGTCTGGGCGTCCTTCACGTGGTAGCGGGTGAGCAGTTCGCGCTGGACCTTGAACAGGTCCTGCGGATACCGCAGATGAGCCATCAGCTCCGGCGAGATCGACGTCTTCGACTGCACCGTGTTCGGGAACGCCTTCATCCAGGTCTTCAGGACCGGGTCCTCGGTGTCCCACTGGTAGAGCTTGACGGCGCCGGTGTACGCGTCGACGGTCGCCTTCACCGAGTTGCGGATGTAGTTGACCTGGTTCTGCTGGGCCACCACCGCGCGCTGGTTGTTGGCCGCCGTCAGCGAGTCCGCCGTGGTGTCGCCGAGCGTGGTGCGGGAGGCGTACGGATAGCCGTTGGTGGTGGTGTACGCGTCGACGATCCACTGGATCTTCCCGTCGACGACCGCCGGGTAGGCGTCACCGTCGATGGTCAGCCAGGGGGCCACCGCCTCGACCCGCTCCTTGGGCGTGCGGTTGTAGAGAATCCGCGAACCCTCGCCGATCGCGCCCGAGTACAGGATCTGCGGCTCGCCGAACGCCACCGCGTACGCGGCCCGGTTGACCGGACTGGCGAGGCTGACTCCGCTCTTGCCCTTGTAACTGGTGGTCTTCTCACCACTGTCGTCGGAGTAGTCGATCTCCTTCTGGGGACCGCCGACGATCGAGTACTGGGTGGTCTTCTCGCCGTAGTAGATCTGCTGCTGGTACGAGCCCAGGTCGCCCGTGGACGGCAGGTTGTACTCGGTGAAGACCGGGCGGCCCTCGCTGTCGGCCGTGGTGCCCTTGGCCGCGACGACGCCGTATCCGTGCGTGTACCGGAAGTGGTCGTTGATCCAGTTGTTCTTCGGGATGCCCGCGAGGTTCAGCTCGCGCAGACCGAGAACCGTGTCCTGTTCCTTGCCGTTCTTGCTGTACCGGTCGACGTCCAGGTTCGACGGGAAGCCGTAGTAGTTCCGCACCTGCTGGAGCTGCTGGAAGGTCGGCGACACGACGTTCGGGTCCATCAGCCGGATGCTCGCGACGGTGTCGGCGTCGGCACGGAGCTTGGCCTGGTCCTTGGTGTCGCTCGTCCCCGGGTAGTCCTGCACATCGGTGCCGGCGATCCCGTACGCCTCGCGGGTCGCCTTGAGGTTCTTCTCGACGTACGGCGCTTCCTTGGCCTGCTCGTTCGGCTCGACCTGGAACTTCTGGACGATCGCCGGGTACAGCCCGCCGATGAGGATCGCCGAGAGCACCATCAGGCCGAAGCCGATGACGGGCAGCTGCCAGGTGCGCCGCCACAGCGTGGCGAAGAAGAGCAGCGCGCAGATGACGGCGATGCAGAACAGGATCGTCTTGGCGGGCAGATAGGCGTTCGCGTCGACGTACCTGAGGCCCGTCCAGTTGCCGGTCGCCTTGAAGTCACTGGACTTCACCGCGAGCCCGTACCGGTCGAGCCAGTAGGCGACCGCCTTCAGGGCCACGAAGAGGCCGAGGAGCACCGAGAGGTGCCCGGTGGCCGCGGCCGTCGCACGCGCTCCCGGACTGGTGATCCGCAGGCCGCCGTACAGGTAGTGCGTGAGCGCGGCGGCGATCAGCGAGAGCACGGCGGCGGCGAAGCCGAAGCCGAGCAGGAAGCGGTACCAGGGCAGGTCGAAGGCGTAGAACGAGATGTCGAGATGGAACTGAGGGTCCTTCTGGTGGAAGGGCACTCCGTTCACCCACATCAGCCACGTGCGCCATTGGCCCGAGGCGGACGCGCCGGCGATCAGCCCCACCAGGGAGGTGATCGCGAGCAGCAGCCACCGCTTGTAGGGCGCGATGCCCATGCGGTACCGGTCGAGGCTCTGCTGCTCCATCGACATGGCGCTCAGCGGCGGGCGCAACCGGTGCGCCAGCCAGATGTTGAAGCCCACCGCGGCCGCCATCAGCAGACCGAAGACGAAGAAGAGCCCGATCTTGGTCCACAGTGTGGTGGTGAAGACCGACGAGTAGTGGACCGAGCGGTACCAGAGCCAGTCCGTCCAGAACCCCGCGAACATGACGAAGGCCATGGCCAGCACGGCCAGCACGCCCAGTGTCATGAGCAGGGTCCGGACACGCCGGGACGGCCGGCCCACTCTGATCCGTGACCCCGTCGGGCCTCCGCCGCGGTCCGGCATCTGGAAAGCCAAGGTGCGCACCTCGAAGTCGCTGTTGATCCGTCAGGCCCCCGTGTTGGTGGACCGTCCGTAAGGCTCCGTGATCGAGGAGCCTCATCTATGCAACTTACTCACGCTTTACTCGGTTCCCGATTCCGGTTACGAACGAGGCAGGATTGTGACCATGTCCAACACTCCCATGGCAGCGAGCCCACTCACCCGGGCCGTACTCGAGATCGACGAGTACGCCTCCGGCCTCGGCTGGGACCAGCCCGCCCGCCTCTTCGCCCTCGTAGACACCGCACGGCTGCGGGCCCAGGAACCCGGCCTCGCCGCTCAGCTCGGCCTGGAGAACGAGCAGGAGACCATCGGTCTCACCCCCATCGAGCAGGACGAGATCCCTGCCGGCAAGCCGCTGGACGAGTTCCTCGGCACCATCGCCTGGCCCGACGCCGTCGTCGGCTGCGCGCTCACCGTGGAGCGGCTCATGCTGCCGCCGTCCGCGGAGGCATCGGTTCCGGAGGGTCTCAGCGGCAAGAAGCTCACGACGTGGGTCGCCGCACACCCGGACCGTCAGGAAGTGCGCATGACGGTCGGCGTCCTGCGCGACGGCACCCGCGACTCGGCGCTGCGGCTGCGCGAGAAGGACGCGGCCACGGAGGTGCTCACGGGGGCGGGCCTGGTGCCGGGCCTCGCGGAGGCGCTGTCGGCGACGTTCGCGGACTGATCCGCGCACGGACGTGGCCGGGGGCGCCCCGCGAACCGCGAGGCGCCCCCGGCCACGGACGAGCGGTGTCCGTCAGCCCTTGGTGGTGCACTTCGGCAGGTCGGAGTTCCGGCCCGCGCTGATGTCCTTGAGTGCCTTCATCGCGTCGTCGATGGTGCCGACCTTGACCAGCGTGAGCCCGTCGGGGGTGTCCTTGGCGGCGGCGGCGCAGTTGTCCTTGGGCGTCAGGAAGTACTGGGCGCCCTTGTTGCGCGCGCCGACGGTCTTCAATTCGATGCCGCCGATCGGGCCGACCTTGCCGTCGTCGTCGATGGTGCCGGTACCGGCGACGAACTTGCCTCCGGTGAGGTTCCCCGGAGTGAGCTTGTCCACGATGCCGAGCGAGAACATCAGACCCGCGCTCGGGCCACCGACGTCGGCGAGCTTGATGTCGACGGTGAACGGGAACGTGTGGTCGATCCCGGCCGAGATCCCGACGATGGCACGATCGCTGCCGCTGTCCTCGGACTTGACCGTGGTGATCGTCACATCCTTGGTCGCGGTCGCCGTCGTGTGCTCCTTCGTGGCGGCGGCCTGCTCCTTGGCGGGCACGATCCTGAACACGACCTTGTCGCCGGGCTTGTGCTTGGTGACCAGCTTCGCGACGTCGTCGGGCGCCTTCACGGCCGCACCGTCGACGGCCTTGATGACGTCACCGGCGTGCAGCCGGCCTTCGGCGGGGGATCCCTTGACGACGGTGGAGACGATCACCCAGGACTTCACCGGGATGCCCAGCTCCTTCAGAGCGGACACCTTGGCGCTCTCCTGGGACTGGCTGAACTCCTCGGCGTTCTCCTGCGTCGACTGCTGCTCGGTCTTGCCGTCCGGGTAGAGCGTGTCGTGCGGCACGATCTTGCTGTCGTGCGCCAGCCATCCGTACACGGCCTCGACGAGGTTCATGTTGTAGTCGGCGCTGGTGACCCGGACCGTGGTCATGTTCAGGTTCCCGGTCGTCGGGTACGTCTTCCGGCCGGAGATCTGCAGCACCGGCTCACCGTCGTGGTCACCCAGCGTGTTCACCGTGGGACCCGGTGACATCTCCGAGTACGGCACTTTGATGAACACTCCCGCGCACAGGAGCGCGATCAGGATCAGAGTGGAGGCGAGCATCGTCGCGGTGCGGCGTGGCATGGAACGACAGTACGGGACGGTGCTGTAAGCGCACCGTCGGGGCCGTCCGTACGTGGTGGGGCCGGAGCCCGCCCAAACGGCGTGAATGCCCGCTTCCCGGCGGTGGTCCGGAGAGTTCCGCACGGTGTCGGAGCCGGCCTGGGCACCGGACGCCGTGCGCCGCGCACCCGGGCGCATCGCGCGGGCGCGTGGCACGGACCGGGAATCTCACGCCGCGTCGGAGTGGGACTTCTCCCGGATGTCGGTCCGCTCCCGGATGTCGGTCCGCTCCATGGCCTCACGGAAGCGCGTGTATCCAGCGAGCTCGACGCCGTCTCCCGCGGCCTTGCGATTCCGGCCGGCCCAACTTCCCCACAGACTGGCACCGATCGCGGCCATCAACGGAATCAGCAACCAGGCAAGCGCCGCCATGTCGACCTCCCAACCCCATGAGCGACCGCAACTGACTGATCAGCAGATTAACCATCCACACGGTTAACGCTCACGGCAGGGCCCCGGTTACGCAACCGGACGGCGGGTGAGAGTTCGGTCAGTCCTCGGCGCCGGAGAATTCGCCGGTCTCAGCAGGCCCCGACCCACTCCTGCGAACCGTCGGAGAACCTCTGGTGCTTCCAGATCGGCACCTCGTGCTTGAGATCGTCGATGAGTCTGCGGCAGGCCTCGAAGGCCTCGCTCCGGTGGGGGCACGACACGGCGACAATGACGGCCAGGTCCCCGACGCGCAGGTCGCCCACCCGGTGAACGGCGGCCAGCGCCCGCACCGGATAGGCGGCGGCCACCTTCTCCGCGACCCGGCGCATCTCCTCCTCGGCACTGGGGTGACACGAGTACCCGAGCTCGTCGACGTCGGCGCCTCCGTCGTGATTCCGCACGGTGCCCACGAACAACGCGGTCCCCCCGGCGGCGTCCTCCCCCACGGCCTTGAAGACCTCGTCCAGGGAGAGCGGTTCGTCGCGGATCGCGAGCAGCCGGATCGGATCCTGCGCGGCCTGCTCACCGGGGTGGTCATAGGTAGGTGCCATGGCTCCATCGTGCCGCACCCCGCCGACACCGTGGAATATGTCTTTCACCCGGCACGCGCGCGTACCGCTCGGAGCCTCCTCCAGAAACAGCCTCGACCCCACGAGCCCGATCCCCGACAGGCGCGGAGGCCACACCTTCACGGCTCGGCCGCCGACACCGGCCGGCCGGCCGGCCGAAATGGTCTCCCACCCCGACCGCACTGCTCGGCATGGGCACGGCGCGGGCCCAGTGTCAGATCCTGCGCCGGGCCTTCCGGGCCCGCCGTACCACCGCTGCCGCGCCCAGCAGGGCCACCGTCGCGCCCGCCGCGCCCGCCGCGGTCGCGTCCTTGCGGCCCAGCCGCCGGCCGGCCACCGTGTGCCGCCCGGCGACCTCCTCCAGCAGCTCCGCGAGGACCGCTTCGTTGGTCCAGCGCGGCCGCCATCCGGCATCGTGCAGCCGGCTCCCGCTCACCACCCAGGGGTACATCGTGTAGGCGAGATCCCCCGCGGGCGAAGGGGTGAGCCCGATCCGGTGGAGCCGGGCGGCGGCGCCCAGCGCGACCGCGGACGGCAGCTCCATCCGCCGGATCCCGCTCAGCTCCTCCACCTCCTCCTGCTCCAGCCACCCGTCGCACCCGACGGCCAGCTCGCCCTCGACCTTCTCGACGACCGCGTACTCCAGCGCGCTGCACAGATCCTCGACGTGGCAGAACTGCCAGGCGGGCCTCGACCCCGCCACGACCAGTAGCCGGGGTGACTCGAAGTACCTGGTCAGCGCGGTGTCCGAACCGCCACCGACGAGCACGCCGGGCCGTACGACGGTCACGTTCAGCCCTGGGTGCGCCCGCGGCGCGCGGCGCGCGAGCCGCTCGATCTCCAGGAGGTCACCGACGCCCGTCGCCTCGGCTGTCGCCCGCAGTTCGGCATCTTCGGAGAGGGGCAGTTCGTTGTCGGGCAGCGCCCCGTAGACCATCGCCGACGTGCACAGCACCACCCGGTGGACGCCGGCCGCCGCGGCGGCGGTGAGCACGGTCTGCGTCCCCCGGACGTTGTACGCGGTCCGGGCCGCCGCGTCCGTCTCCAGATCGAGGTCGAGCGCCAGATGGACCACGACGTCCACCCCGCGCAGCTTTTCGGCGATCGCCGGGTCCCGGACGTCCAGGATGTGCCACTGCGCGTCGGCGCACTCGCCGCGCCGCTCGTCGATGGCGACGACCTGCTTGATCTCCTCGCTGGCCGCCAGCCGCTCGGTGAGCAGCGCGCCCACACCGGCCGCGGCGCCGGTGACCGCGACGACGGGGCCGCGCGAGGCTGGGCTGGTTGAGTGGTTTCGCGCTGCGCGAACCTGCGGATCTGGGGAACTCACCGGGCGTCTCCAGCGGTTGTCTTCAGTAATGGACGCGCGTGACGCGCCCCTACCAGGTGGCATCCATCCTGCCGCAGGCGACGAGTCGGCGAAGCACCGAGGCCCGATCGGGTTCAGGTGTCTACGCTGGGTGGTGTTGTGGGCAGCCGCCGTCGGAACGAACCGGCGGCCTTACCAGCCGAGGAATCCCGTGAGTGACACCCCATTCGGATTCGGCCTTCCGCCGGAGGAGCCGGAGAACGGCGACGAGGGCAAGAAGAAGGACCAGCAGGGCGGCGGTGGTCAGGGACCGTTCGGTTTCGGACCGCCCGGAGCCGGTGGCCCCGGAGCCGACAATCCGCTCGCAGCCATGTTCGGCTCGATGAACCCCAATGACCTGGGCGCCGCGTTCCAGCAACTGGGCCAGATGCTCTCGTACGAGGGCGGCCCGGTGAATTGGGACATGGCCAAGCAGATCGCCCGGCAGACGGTCGCCCAGGGCACCTCTGACGGCACCAAGGACGCGAGCATCGGCCCCGCCGAGCGGCTCGCGGTCGAGGAGGCCGTCCGTCTGGCCGATCACTGGCTGGACGACGCGACGTCCCTGCCGTCCGGTGCCGCGTCCGCGCTCGCGTGGAGCCGCGCGGAGTGGGTCGAGGCGACCCTGCCCGTATGGAAGGAGCTCGTCGACCCCGTCGCCGAGCGGGTCGGCGCGGCCATGGGCGACGTGCTGCCCGAGGAGATGCAGGCCATGGCGGGCCCGCTGATCGGCATGATGCGCTCCATGGGCGGCGCCATGTTCGGTACGCAGATCGGGCAGGCCGTCGGCGTGCTCGCGGGCGAGGTCGTCGGCTCGACCGACATCGGCCTGCCGCTCGGCCCGGTCGGCAAGGCCGCGCTGCTGCCGCTGAACATCGAGTCCTTCGGAAAGGACCTGAGCGTCCCCCAGGAAGAAGTGCGGCTCTACCTCGCCCTGCGCGAGGCCGCCCACCAGCGCCTCTTCGCGCACGTGCCGTGGCTGCGCTCGCACCTGTTCGGCGCAGTCGAGGGGTACGCGCGCGGGATCAAGGTCGACACCGCGAAGCTGGAGGACGTGGTCGGCCAGTTCGACCCGCAGAATCCGGAGGAGCTGCAGCAGGCACTCCAGCAGGGCATGTTCCAGCCGGAGGACACGCCGGAGCAGAAGGCCGCGCTGGCCCGCCTGGAGACGGCGCTCGCGCTGGTCGAGGGCTGGGTGGACGCGGTCGTCCACTCGGCGGCCAAGCCGCGCCTCTCGTCGGCCGACGCGCTGCGCGAGACGCTGCGCCGCCGCCGTGCCACGGGTGGTCCCGCCGAGCAGACGTTCGCCACGCTGATCGGTCTGGAGCTGCGCCCGCGCCGGCTGCGGGACGCCTCGCGCCTGTGGGCCTCGCTCACCGACGCGCGCGGTGTGGACGGCCGGGACGGCCTGTGGGCCCACCCGGACATGCTGCCGACGGCGACCGACCTCGACGACCCGGACGGCTTCGTGCACCGCGAGCACATGGACTTCTCCGAACTCGACAAGATGCTCGGCGAGGCCGCGAGCGGCACCCACGAGAAGCCGAACCTGAAGAAGGCCGACGACGCCAAGGACTCCGACAACAGCGGTGGGGACTCCGCCGAGGACGACGACAAGGGCGACGGCACCGAGTGAGCCTGTACGACGGCGCGGTCCTCGTACTGAAGAGGTACGAGGGCCAGGAAGAGCTGCGCCAGGCCTATCTGGACCATCTGTCCAGGCACCCGGACGGGATGTGGAAGTCGTGCCACGCCGGGCACCTCACGGCCAGCGCTCTGGTGATCGACCCGTCCCGGGGCCGCGTCCTGCTGACGCTGCACCGCAAGCTCCGGATGTGGCTGCAGATGGGCGGGCACTGCGAGCAGGGCGACTCGACCCTGGCCGACGCGGCCCTGCGCGAGGCGACAGAGGAGTCGGGCATCGAGAGGCTGACCCTCCTGCCCGGCGGCCCCGTGACACTGGACCGGCACGCCATCCCGGCGCCGTGCCACTGGCATCTGGACGTCCAGTACGCCGCCCTCGCCCCGGCCGACGCCGTCGAGGCCATCAGCGACGAGTCCCTCGACCTGCGCTGGTTCGCGTACGGCGAGGTCGCCGAGGTGGCCGACGATTCGGTCGTACGACTCCTGGAAGCGGCCCGCGCGCGGCTGTGACCGGCCCGAAGACGACCAGTAGGTCCAGCATGTAAGGGGCGACCGCCCATGGCGGTCGCCCCTTACATCTGCTCGCTGAACCGTCGCATCCTGGACGGTCGGGTGTCAGCTCCAGGCGTTGCCCTGGTTCTGCGCGTGCACGCCCTGCTGACCCATGCCGTACTGGGCGCGCAGCCCCTGGCCGATCGCCGCGTTCTGCGGCGGCAGCAGTTCACTGGGCTGCACGAGCGCGTAACCGCTGCCCATGAAGCTGAGCTCCCAGCCCTCACCGGTGTTGCCTCGGCGCCGCCACACTCCGGAGGAGTGGGTCTGGGCCTGCATCTGCACGCGCAGGCCGGTCGACCACGCGACGATGGCGTCGGCATCGCAGTTGACGTACCGGTCAGGGGTGACCTGCATCATCAACGGCATCCCGGAGGTCACCAGCGCGACCTTGCCGCGCCCCGTGATGTTGAGCTGGTACTTGCCGGAACCGGAGATGCCGTACTGGCTGTCCACGGCGATGACCTCGTGGTGCAGCCCGGAGTCCATCGCCAGCACATAGCTGCTGTCGACGGTGAGGCCGTCCTGGTCCACGTCGAGGACGTGCACGTGCTGGCCGAGGTTGGCGAGGTAGACCGTGCCCTGCCCGTGGCAGCGCATCAGGTCGAGGCCCTCGCCTGTGTACGCACGCGCGCGGTGCTGGCTGTTGTTCTGGTACTCGGCGTCGAACTCGACGAGACCCTGGTACGCGACCATGGTGCCCTTGCGGGCGAGGATGTCGTCGTGCCCCTCCAGGACGACGCGCAGCATCTGCGAGTTCTGCAGGCTGTAGCGATCCTGGGTCTGCTGCTCGTTGTAGCCGAAAAGCGGGCTCTGCATGATGTCCTGCTCCCCCTCAGCCCCGGACTCGGAGGCGGTCGGTGCTGTCCTCGCTGGGCTGGACGACGACGATGCCCTGCCCGGAGAACGCCATCTGGAACGCCTCGCCGCTGCCGCGTCCGATCAGCGACTGCGCCTTGAAACTGCGCTTGCCCTTCACCTTGAGGTTCGGGGACCAGGCGACGAGCGCGTCCGGGTCGACGTACGTCTCGTCCTCACCGCCGCCGCAGTCGACGACGATCGGCGTACCCCGGGAGGTCAGCGCGACCCAGCCCTGACCGGAGATCTTGGTGTTCCACAGACCCTGTCCGGCGAACTTGGCGAGCCCCTTCACACGCTCGACACCCCAGGTGAGATGGGCGTCGAAGGCGAGCAGATTCGTCGCGTTGACGGAGATCGCGTCCCCGTTGAGGTTGATGACGACGACGTTCGCCCCGTAGTCGGCGAGGTAGAGCAGACCGTCGCCGGAGCACTTCATGAGGGACGCGCCCTCGCCGGTCATCCAGTCGCGTGCGATCTGGCGTACGGCGGGCGGGTTGGGCTCGTACTGGACGAACCCTTCGTAGGCGACCATCGATCCCACGCGCGCGAGGAGATCGTTTCCGGTCTGCATGGCGACCTTCAGCATGTGACTGCCGTGGTTCTCCATGCGCGCGGTGACGGGTGCCGGGGCAAAGCCCGCGAGTTGCTGGTTCATGACGGGCTCCCTCAGACCTCGTACGGCTGGACGACGACGAAATTGCCTGGCGCGGCACGGAACTGGAGGTTCACGCTCTCGCCGGTGTCGCCGGGGTAGGCGTTCCGGCGCATCCTCACCTGGCTGGAGACGATCACCTGAGCGGCCGCGGACCAGGCGACGACGGCGTTGCAGTCGGCGAACGTCGTGGGGGTCACCGGCAGGACGACAGGAGCGCCGTGCGTCTTGACGACGATCGTGCCCGTCCCCTGGAACTGCATGGTGAACAGCGCACCCCCGGGGATGCCGTGTCCCTCGATGCGGCGGACCTCGTACTGGAGGGACTCGTCGAAGGCGAGGACGTTCTCCGCGGAGACACAGATCGCGTCCCCCTGGAGCTCGATCGGGTGCACATGGGTGGCGTTCTCGGCGAAGAACACCTGGCCCTGACCGGTGCAGCGCATCAGCTGCATCTCCTGGCCGGTCGCGCTGCCCACGAGCCGGCCGGCGAATCCGGCGCCCTTGTAGCTGAAATCGACCTTGCCCTGGTACAGCACCATGCTGCCCTGACGGGCCAGCACGGGCTGCCCGCCGATGCCGAGATCGACACGGATGAGCTTCTTGTTCTGCGGAGTCCACCGCTGACCGGTGGGCGTCTCCTTGAAGGCCCCCAGCGCGGCGGACACACCGGCCCCGCCCTGCGGAGCACCCTGGGGCACGCCGTACGGCGAGGGGGCGCCGGGCTGACCCGGATACTGCGCGGGTACCTGACCGTACTGCGGCTGCTGGCCGTAGCCGGGGGGTGCCGTCGGGGGCTGCTGACCGTATCCGGGAGGAGCGGCCGGCGCCTGCTGACCGTAACCGGGCGGCATCTGAGCCGTCTGGCCGGGCGGCTTCACGCCGTAGCCGGGCGGCGGACCGGGCGGACCCGGCGGCTGCCCGTACGGCGCGGGGCCCGGCGGCGGGACGGTGCCGCCCGGAGGGGTGTGCAGCGGACCCACGATGGTGGGGGCGGCGTGCACGGAGGGCGCGGGCGCCGGAGCGTGCGGCGGGGCACCGGGAGGCGGCGCGAAGCCCTGCGCGGCGGGTGCCGGAGCGGGCGCCGCCGGCGCGCCGAACGTGGGCGCCGCGGTGGCCTGGGCGGGCGGGGCGAAGGACGGTGCGGCACCGGACTGCGGCTGCGGGGCGGCGGGCGCCTCCTCGGCGACCTCACCCCCGAAGTTCTTCAGCAGCGCGTCGAGGCCGCCGTCGAAGCCCTGTCCCACGGCGGCGAACCGCCAGACGTCCTTCAGGTAGAAGTCGCCCAGCATCACGGCACGTTCGGTGGAGAACTCGGCACCGCTGAACGCGTACCGGGCCACCTCTTCACCGCCTGCGACGACGCGCAGGTATCCGGGGGCTATCTGCGACATCTGTCCGGCGCCGTCGATCGTCGCCGTGAAGGCCAGCTTGTGGATCTGCGCCGGGATCCGGTCGAGGGTGACCCGGAAGGACTCCGTGTCGCCCGACTGCGCGCCGAGCAGCTGAATGGACTCCTCGGGGGACTTCGGCTGGTTGAAGAAGACGAAATACCGGTCGTCCGACAGCCGTTCGTCGGCGTCCAGGCCGAAGCAGCTGATGTCGAAGGTGAGTCCGGGGCCGGTGATCTGCACGCCTACGTACAGATCGGTGCCCGCGGTGAGGTCACTGATCTTGGCCTTGTGGCCGCGTTGGAATTCCCTGGCCATGCGTAACGACCGTCCCCCATCCCGAATGCGAGTGCGTCGCGTCAGGCTAACGGCAAAGTCCGGAAGTGGACGAAGCCGGTACAGACCCGGTACAGAATCACTCTCGTGGAGGGGGTCGGCCCGCCTCTACTCGTCGCGCGCTGCCGGGAGGTGGGGAAGCCGGTCGGCGGCGACGACGCCTTCGAGATAGCCGCGAGCGCGCTCGGTACGCGGATAGGCCTCCAGGAGCCGCCAGAAGCGCGGCCCGTGGCCCGGTACGAGCAGATGGGCGAGCTCATGGAGGAGGACGTAGTCGACGACGTACTCGGGCATGCCCTGCAACCGGTGCGACAGACGGATGCTGCCCTCGGCGGGGGTGCAGGAGCCCCAGCGGGTGTTCTGGTTGGTGACCCAGCGCACCGACGAAGGCCGGGCGCGGCCCTCGAAGTAATGGGCGGACAGCCGCTCGGCCCGTTCGGCCAGCTCGGTGTCGCCGAGCACCCGTTTGCTTTCCTGGGCGGCCAGTTTGTCGAGCATGACGGTCACCCAACGCTGCTCCTCCGCCTCGGACATACGGGCGGGGATGAGCACGACAGTGCGATCGCCCTCGCGGTATGCGGAGACGGTTCTGCGCCGTCGGGCACTCCTGCGGACCTCGATCGCGCTCGCCCCCGAACCGCTCGGCGGCGGGCTCGTCGTGCTGCGCTGTGATTTTGCGGCGCTGTGCAGTGGGTCGGCGGGCACGCCCCGACGTTACCTGCTGCACACGGGGGAAGTCCCGCCCCCGGGACGGTTCGATGCCGATCCGCACTCTGCGCGTTTAATTCGTACGACGAACGGTGCCACCTGTGGACAACTTTCGGCGGGGTCCGGCGGGGACGGGCATGCTGGCATTCGGTCCGCGCTGCGGGAGTGCACCACGGACATACGGGGACGTACTACAGGTCTACGGGGGTAGGTCATGCATCCGATCGTGAAGCCCGCTCTGCGGCGCGGCTGGCGGGATCTCAACACCGTGCAGTTCGGAATGGCACCGGCGCACGCGATGGTGCTGGGCCCGATGGACACGGCTACAGGCAGCTTCCTCGAACTGCTCGACGGGACACGCGGAATGCCGCTGTTGCGGGAGCAGGGACGTGAGATGGGGCTGCCCGACGGCCATGTCGACGGACTGGTGGACCGGCTGGCCCGCTCGGGCCTGCTGGACGACACGACCGGAGGCGGCCCGGCGGCGGACGCGTTGCGCGGGAGGAAGGAGGTCATGGACCGGCTGCGACCCGACCTCGCCTCCCTCTCCCTCGTCGCCCCCGAGCCGGGCGGGGCCGTCAAGCGCCTGGCCGCCCGCCGCTGCCTGCGCGTACAGGTGCGGGGTGCCGGCCGGGTGGGGGTCGTCCTGGCCGCGCTGCTCGCGGGCGCCGGCGTGGGCGAGGTCGAGGTGCGTGACCTCGGCCGCGTCGAGCCGTGGGACGTGGCGCCGGGCGGCCTTCCCGTCGAATCCATCGGCGAGCGCCGGGAGGACGCCGCCCGACGGGCGGTGCGCAGAGCGGCTCCGGACCGTCCGCCCCGCGCCCGCGGCAAGGAGAGGGAGGGAGAAGAGACGCGCGGACTGTCCCTCGTGATCCTCGCTCCCCGGGACGGTCTCGCCGTCCACGCTCCGGACCCCGCGTCCGCCGAGAGCCTGATCGCCTCAGGGACACCCCACCTCTACGCGGGGGTCGTCGAGGCCACCGGAGTGGTGGGCCCCTTGGTCCTGCCGGGCGACACCGGCTGCGCGGGCTGTCTGGACCAGCGGCGCACCGACCGGGATCCGACCTGGCCGCGCCTGGTCGCGCAGTGGCGCTCCGGGCAGCAGCGCCGGGTGGCCGCATGCGACCTCGCCCTGGCCGCGGCGGTCGCGGGACTCGCCGCGAGCCACGCGCTCGCCTTCCTGGACGGTGATCCACCCGCCGGCGCGGGCGTCCGCTGGGAGGCATCGCTCCCCGGATGCGACTGGCATGCGACACCGGTCTGGGCGCATCCCGCCTGCTCCTGCGGCACCGCGGAGAAAACAAAAGGTGGGCGGACCCCCGAGGACGGCGAAGCGCACGAGACAATGGCAGGGCAACAGCCGCACGCGGCACGGCTTGCTGGGACCTGGAGGGCGCATGTCTGATCTTCCCCGGAAGGCAGTCACCCGTACTGCCAAACTGGCCGCGCTACCGCTCGGCTTCGCCGGGCGTGCGACCTGGGGGCTCGGGAAGCGGATCGGCGGGAAGTCTGCGGAGATCGTGGCCCGCGAGCTTCAGCAGCGCACGGCCGAGCAGCTCTTCAAGGTGCTCGGGGAGCTGAAGGGCGGTGCGATGAAGTTCGGGCAGGCACTGTCCGTATTCGAGTCGGCACTGCCGGAAGAGGTCGCGGGTCCCTACCGGGCTGCGCTGACGAAGCTCCAGGACGCGGCACCCCCGATGCCGACACGCACCGTCCACTCAGTACTGGTGGAGCAGCTCGGCGCGGACTGGACCGAGCTGTTCGTGGAGTTCGAGGACAAACCGTCGGCGGCGGCCTCGATCGGTCAGGTGCACCGGGCGGTGTGGCACGACGGCCGTGAAGTCGCCGTAAAGGTGCAGTATCCGGGGGCGGGCGAGGCCCTCCTGTCCGACCTGACCCAACTCGGCCGATTCGCCCGGATCCTGGGGCCCCTCATCCCCGGTATGGACATCAAGCCACTCATCGCGGAACTGCGCGACCGGGTCTCCGAGGAACTCGACTACGGCTTGGAGGCGCAGGCACAGGCAGCGCACGCCGAGGAGTTCGCGGGCGACCCGGACGTCCTGGTGCCCGCCGTGGTCCATCAGTGCGAGCAGGTCCTGGTGACCGAGTGGATCGACGGAGTGCCTCTGTCAGAGGTCATCACCGGCGGCACGCAGGAGCAGCGGGACCGCGCCGGTCAGTTGCTGGCCCGATTCCTCTTCTCGGGCCCCGCCCGCACCGGCCTGCTGCACGCCGATCCGCACCCGGGCAATTTCCGTCTCCTGCCGGACGAGAAGAGCGGCTGGCGCCTGGGTGTCCTGGACTTCGGCACGGTGGACCGGCTTCCCGGCGGCCTGCCCCAGCCGATCGGCGATTCCCTCCGCATGACACTGGACGGTGACGCCGAGTCGGTCTACGAACTGCTCTGCGAGGAAGGATTCGTCAAGGAATCGATAGACCTCGAACCCAACGCGGTCCTGGACTACCTGCTGCCGATCATCGAACCGGCCGAAGTGGACGAGTTCACCTTCACCCGAGGCTGGATGCGCAGCCAGGCCGCCCGGATCGCCGACCCTCGCTCTCCCGCTCACCAGTTGGGCAGGCAGTTGAACCTGCCGCCTGCGTACCTCCTCATACACCGGGTGACCCTCAGCACCATAGGTGTCCTGTGTCAGCTCGGCGCGACAGTCCGCCTGCGCGACGAACTGGAGGAGTGGCTGCCGGGATTCGTGCCGGAGGAGGAGCTGGAGGGCGAGGAGTTGGGCGAAGAGGTGTCGGCCGCCGAGGCGTGAGCCGGCACCGCGGACGCGGCCCGCGGGTCAGACACTCGTCAAACCGGGCTGTGGGCCGGCCGTTCACGAACCGGGTGCTACCACCAGGCCGAGTCGAGACGGCCCTCGATCGCTCTGAGGTTGTCGCGGGCGCAGTTGTCACAGAAGTATTGGCGGGCGCCGTTCTCGACGGAACAGGTCCACATCGGCTGCGGGCCGTCGGCGGCGGTGCCGCAGCGGGCGCACACGATCTTCTCGGCTTCGCCCGCGTCGGACCTCGATGTGGAGCCGGTGCTGTCACTGTCTTCGGGAAGACTCGTCACTCGGGCGACGATATCGCCGCGATCGGCGGTTCGCCCGGTACAACGCACCGCGGGGACCGGTCCGTTCGGACCGGCCCCCGCCAAATTCAATGCCTGCGACTGCTGCGACTGCAACGGCTGCTACGACGACATGCGTCGATTACTGCATGACCGCCATGGCCAGCGCGCGCCGGGCTCGCATCGAAGCGCGCTCGGCCCGGCGCTGCATGCGGCGAGCGGTGGCCAGGCGCACGGCCCGGCGTTCCCGCTCGGCCTGATGCAGTCGCTCGTGCATATGCGCACGAGCCAAGGCTTCTGGAATGAGTTGCATCTCTCGGGTCCTGTTCTGACGCGAGTCGTTCGCGCCGGTGGTGATGAAGTCTGGGGTCGCGGAGCCGGCGGGCTCGCTCGTGGACGGCGTCATCGGGGCCTGTTTCTTGGGGTCGTGCGTCAGGGGGCGGTCGATCGTTCCTCGGATGCTCATGCCGCAACCGGGTTCTTGCGCGGGCGGCCACGCGGCCGCTTGCGGGCCACGACAACACCCTGGACGAAAAGCTCGCCACCCCAGACGCCCCAGGGCTCACGCCGCTCCTTGGCGCCGGCGAGGCAGGCCTCCATCAGCGGGCAGGTGCGGCAGAGAGACTTGGCGTACTCGACGTCGGCCGGCGACTCGGCGAAGAAGACCTCCGGGTCGTAGGAACGGCAGGGGACGGGTACGCCGAGGTTCTCGATGGCGTCGTCGAGCGCGGTGAGCGCAGTGAGCGGGATCAAGGTGGAGTCCTCCGTGAGGCCGGGCGGGGGGATCGTTTCGGAAGGCGGTACGGACGGGGCGTGCGCTTCGAGTTGCACGGTTCGTCTTCCTCGTCTGGTCGTGCCGGCCGGGTTGGCCGGTTGGCGGCTGGTACCGGGTTCTTTTCTTGTCCCGAGGCCCCTTCGCTCCGCCGTCCCCGGTCGGGGACAAACAGAAGGGCCGCGGATCCCGGGTGGGGTTCCGCGGCCCTGAAGGCGCCGGCCTGATGGTGGATCAGGCTGGATCACTCCAGGGTTCAGGCCCACGGAAGGCCCACATCGTGTGGTGCTGCTGTGTCTGCTTCAGGGATCCGGCACCGGCTGCCGCAAAGGCATAGACATGTGCCTGTGCCCCTACTGCCGCTTCCAGTGCCTGGGTCGGTCGCTCATTGCGCTCACTGACGGGAAGACCCGCGAGAGACACGGAGGACGTCGGCCGGACGGCGGGAATGCCGGACAGACCGGTGCCCAGGTTCGAGACGCCGAGCATGCACGTGGAGACGACGACCGAGCGATCGGTCATTTTCACGGTGTTGATGAAGCTGGTGTTGATGCTGATCACGGGGAATCGCCTCCTCTCGGCGTCTTGGGGGACCGGTGCGAGCCGGTCCGACGGATATTAAGTACAGCACGGAACCAGGGCCTTGGAGAAGGCCGCTGCTGCCGTGGTTAAGAACCTATGGGGATTGCCGGGGCATGCGCAAACTATTTTCCCGACGAGTTTGAATCAGTCGCCCTCGCTCTCTCCTTCAAGCTCTCGACCTGCGCAGATGGCCAGAACATCGGCTCCGAAGCGGTTGAGTTTGCGCACGCCGACGCCGGGGATCCGGGCGAGCTCGCCCTCGTCGTCCGGCGCGGTCTCCGCGATCGCCATCAGCGTCTTGTCAGTGAAGACGCAGAACGCGGGCTGCCCACTGCGCTGCGCCTGCACCGCGCGCCACTCGCGCAGCCGCTCGTAGAGACCCTCGTCCATGTCGGAGGGGCAGCCCTCGCAGCGCATCAGCTTCATCTCACCGGCGTCGGTGAGGGTGCGGCCGCAGACCCGGCAGCGCGCCGGGCTCCGGCTCGTGCGCCGTACGGCAGTGACACCGCTGCTTCCGGCGCCGCGCTCGATGCCTCCCGAGGCTCCGCCACCACCACGGCCCGCCGTGGCGACGGAACCGGGACGCAGCCCGTCGAGGAACCGGCTGGGGCGTCGGCCCGCGCGGCCGCCGGGCGAGCGGGCGAGTGCCCAGGAGACGAAGAGATGCTCTCTGGCGCGGGTGACACCGACGTAGAGGAGGCGGCGCTCCTCCTCGATCTGCTCATCTGTCTTTGCGTAGGTGATCGGCATCATGCCCTCGGCCACACCGACCAGGAAGACGACGTCCCACTCCAGCCCCTTGGCGGAGTGCAGGGAGGCGAGGGTGACGCCCTGCACGGTCGGGGCGTGCTGAGCGCCGGCACGTTCGTCGAGCTCGGCCACCAGGTCGCCGAGCGTCGCGCCGGGCTTCGCGGTCGCGAAGTCCTGCGCGAGATACACCAGGGCGGCCAGCGACTCCCAGCGCTCTCTGACGGCGCCGGAGCCGGCCGGGGGATTGCTGGTCCAGCCCTCGCCCGAGAGCACCGCTCGGACCTGCGAGGGCAGGTCGACGACGTCGTCCAGCAGCGAGTCGTTGCCGCCGAAGCGGGCCGCGGCGCGCAGGGCCGCGCCCGCCTTGCGCACCTCGGGGCGGTCGAAGAACCGCTCGGCGCCGCGCAGTTGGTAGGACACACCTGCGTCGGCGAGCGCCTGTTCGTAGATCTCGGACTGGGAGTTCGTGCGGAACAGAATCGCGATCTCACCGGCGGGGACGCCGGAGGCGATGAGGTCGCGGATGCGGCGGGCGGCGCCCTCGGCCTCGGCGGGCTCGTCCGTGTACTCGGCGTAGACGGGCTCGGCGCCCGGGGGCCGCTGTGAGATCAGTTCGAGGCGGTGCTCGGCGGCCCGGCCGCGGGCCTGGGAAAGCAGGCCGTTGGCGAGGTGGACGACCTGGGGCGAGGAGCGGTAGTCGCGGACGAGCTTGACGACGGTGGCTCCGGGATGGCGGGTGCGGAAGTCGAGAAGGTGGTCGGGGGTTGCACCGGTGAACGAGTAGATCGTCTGGCTGGCGTCACCGACCACGCAGAGGCTGTCCCGCTCGCCGAGCCACAGCTCCAGAAGGCGTTGCTGCAGCGGGCTGACGTCCTGGTACTCGTCGACCACGAAGTGCTGGTACTGGGAGCGGACCTGCTCGGCGATGTCGTGCCGGTCCTGCAGGATGGCGACCGTCAGCAGCAGGACGTCCTCGAAGTCGATGACCCCGCGGTCGCGCTTGAGGTCCTCGTACACCGAGTAGATCTTGGCGGTCTCGGCCGGGTCCCGGGGGGCCTCGCGGCCGGCGCGGGCGGCGGCCGCGGCGTAGTCGGCGGGGATGGTCTGGGTGACCTTGCACCACTCGATCTCGCCGGTGACGTCCCGCAGCTCTCCCCTGTCGAGGCGGATGCGGCAGGCGGCGGCCGCGTCCGCGACGAGCTGGATCTTGCGGTCCACGAGCCGGGGCAGACTGCCACCGACAGCTTTCGGCCAGAAGTACTGGAGCTGTCGCAGCGCGGCGGAGTGGAAGGTGCGGGCCTGGACTCCTCCGGCGCCGAGCTGGCGCAGCCGGCCGCGCATCTCGCCCGCGGCCCGGTTGGTGAAAGTGACCGCGAGCACGCTGGAGGGCTGGAGGATCCCCGCGCGCACCCCGTAGGCGATCCGGTGGGTGATCGCCCGCGTCTTGCCCGTGCCGGCACCGGCCAGCACGCACACCGGACCGTGCAGGGCGGTGGCGACCTCGCGCTGCTCGGGGTCGAGCCCGTCGAGCACCGCGTCGGCCGTGTCCGGAACCTGTGGGAAGAGGGTGGAGTGCGTTGCTGCTGTCACACCGCCATGCTGCCAGGTCGGGCGAGACGGGTGAGCCGGTTGTCCACAGGGAGGCGCCTGCAGTCGTACGAATGCGGCAAGCGTCACGTCCGTCGCGTGCGCCGGGGTCGCATCTCGGCCATGCCCCGGGCGTCACACCCCTCCCCCGCCGCGGCCGTCGACGCCTAGGGTGCGGTGCAGTGCGGTGCGGTCAGTGCGGCGAGCATCACGTCTCGGCGGGCGCCCGGATACCCCCTGCGGGAATGGCGACCGGGTGACCTGCGTTCCACTTTCAGCGACGACGCACCCGAAGCCGTGAAGGAGCGCATGAGACATGCAGGGCACTGTGACGATGTACAGCACCACGTGGTGCGGCTACTGCCGTCGGCTCAAGAGCCAGATGGACCGTGAAGGCATCGCGTACAACGAGATCAACATCGAGCAGGACCCGCAGTCCGCGGCGTTCGTCGAGAAGGCGAACGGCGGAAACCAGACGGTTCCGACGGTCCTGGTGGTCCCCGCCACGGGTGGCAGTGAGGTCGTCATGACGAACCCCAGCCTCGCCCAGGTGAAGCAGGCCCTCAGCGCCTGACCTCCCGCGTGCACGGCAATGCCCCTCTGGTGAGCCACCAGAGGGGCAGCGTCATGTCAGGGGCGCCGTCAGGCGGTGTTCCCCCGCGTCGGCAGGGGCTTGCCGTACCAGAGTTCGATCAGGCGGGCCGCGATCGAGATTCCGTAGGGCGGCACCACCTCCCCGGACTCGAAGGCGGCTCGCAGGTCTTCCCGGGAGAACCAGCGGGCTTCCTGGATCTCCTCGCCGTCGACGTTGATCTCCGACGAGGTGGCGCGGGCCATGAAGCCCAGCATGAGGCTGGAGGGGAACGGCCAGGGCTGGCTGGCGACGTAGTCGACCGCGCCGACCGTGACGCCCGCCTCCTCGAAGACCTCGCGGCGTACGGACTGCTCGATCGACTCGCCGGGCTCGACGAAGCCCGCGAGCGTGGAGAAGCGGCCTTCGGGCCAGTGCACCTGGCGGCCGAGCAGGATGCGGTCCTCGTCGTCCGTGACAGCCATGATCACGGCCGGGTCGGTGCGCGGGTAGTGCTCGGCGCCGCACGCGGGGCAGCGGCGGATGTGGCCGGCGGCCGCGATGACCGTGCGCTCACCGCAGCGGGAGCAGAAGCGGTGCAGTCGCTGCCAGTTCTCCAGGGCGACCGCGTGCACCATCAGGCCGGCGTCGCGCGGGGACAGCAGGAGACCTGCCTCGCGCAGGCCCGCCGGGCGGGCGGACTGGTCGATCCGGCCGGGAAGCGCGTCCTTCTGGAGTGCGAAGTAGCTCACCCCGTCGTCGTCCGTGCCCAGGAAGTAGCGGTGCGCCTCGGTGAGCGGGGCTTCGAAGGAGGGCGTCATCAGCAGCGCCGTGGTGCCGTCGGCCATCTCGTCGATGAGCACCTGACCGCCGGAGACCACGAAGGCGCGGGTGGTGGGGTGGCTCCAGGCCGCCGCGAGCCAGGCCTCGTCGAGCCGGTGGTGGGCGGCCCGGTCGATGCCGCTCGGAGCGGTGAGCGAGATGGGACGGTCGGCGCTGTGGTCGGTCCAGGTGGTCACGGGTGCTTCCAACTCCCCCGGTGGAACGGTTATTTCGGCGGGCGGTTCGGCAGGACGGGCGTGCGGTGCGCTCTTGAGGGTGTGGATCGGCTTGTTCAGTGTGTGTCGCACCAGTTCTCGGCCAGGTCGCCCCACAGGTAGGCGGTCGTTTCGACGCCCTTCATGAGGAGGTCGAGTTCGACCTTCTCGTCGGGGGCGTGCCAGCCGTCGGAGGGAACGGAGATGCCCAGGAAGAGCACCGGGGCGCCGAGGACTTCCTGAAGGTCGGCCGCCGGTCCCGAGCCGCCCTCGCGGGTGTAGCGGATCGGCTGCTCGAAGGCTCGGCCCATGGCGCGTACGACGGACTGCAGGGCGGGGTGGTCCAGTGGCGTCAGGCACGGGCGGGTGGCCGCGCCGAACGTGATCTCGTGCCGGATGCCGTCGGGTACCTGCTCGGCCGCCCAGGCGCGTACGGCCTTCTCGATGTGGTCCGGGTCCTGCCCGGCGACCAGCCGGAAGGAGAGCTTCACCAGGGCCGAGGACGGAATGATCGTCTTGTTGCCGGGGCCCTGGTAGCCGCCGCCGATGCCGTTGACCTCGGCGGTCGGGCGGGCCCAGACGCGCTCCAGGGTGGTGTGACCGGCTTCTCCGTGGGTGGCCGTCGACCTGGCCGTGCGCAGCCACTGCTCCTCGTCGAAGGGCAGCTCGGCGAAGAGTTCGCGCTCGCGGTCGGTGAGTTCGGTGATGCCTTCGTAGAAGCCGGGTACGGCCACGCGCGCGTGCTCGTCGTGCAGGGCGGCGACCAGGCGGGCGACCGCGGTGGCCGGGTTGGGCACGGCGCCGCCGAAGGACCCGGAGTGGATGTCCTGCTCGGGGCCGTGCAGGACGATCTCGCACTCGGCGAGGCCCCGCATGCCTGTGCAGACCGTGGGGGTGTCCTCGGACCACATGCCGGTGTCGGAGACGATCACGGCGTCGGCGGCGAGGTGTTCCGCCTGCTCTTCGACGAGTTCGCGGAAGTGCGGGGAGCCGGACTCCTCCTCGCCCTCGATCAGCAGTTTGAGGTGCACTGCCGGGGCGGTGCGCCCGGTGGCGGCGAGGTGGGCCCGGACGCCGAGTGTGTGAAAGAACACCTGGCCCTTGTCGTCTGCCGCTCCGCGCGCGTGGAGGCGGTTTCCGCGGATCACCGGCTCGAAGGGCTCGGTGTCCCAGCCGTCCTCGCGGGCGGCGGGCTGCACGTCGTGGTGCCCGTAGACGAGGACTGTGGGCGCGTCGGGGTCCTCGGAGGGCCACTCGGCGAAGACGGCCGGGGCGCCCGCGGTCGGCCAGACCTCGCTGGTCGGGAATCCGGTCTCGCGGAGCTTGACGGCGAGCCAGTCGGCGCTGCGTGCCACGTCCGCGGCGTGGTCCGGCTGAGCCGAGACCGAGGGGATGCGCAGCCACTCCGCGAGGTCGTCGAGGAAGGCGGCGCGGTGGGTCTCGATGTACGTACGGACGGTGCTGACGGCGTTGTCAACGGGCTTGCTCATGTTCCTGAGCCTATCCGCCCACAGAGGCGTGTTCGTCCGGCGGTTCGCCGGGAGCCCCGTCCTGTGGGCCCGCCGGGTCCTCGGTGAGCAGCCGCTCCAGTGCGGCACGGTCCGGGAGGCCGTCCGGTCGTACGACCTCGCCGTCGCGGACGTACAGGAAAGCGGCGGTGACGGATTCCAGGGGCACACCCTGCCGCTCGGCCCAGCCGAGGCGGTACAGCGCGAGCTGGAGCGGATCTGCGGTTCGACCGTGGCCGGTCTTCCAGTCGACGATCTCGTACGTCGTCCCGTCGCCGTCGTCCGTCCTGTAGACGGCGTCGATCCGGCCGCGGACGACCCGGCCGGCGATCGCGAACTGGAAGGGCACCTCGACGCGGTACGGGGTGCGGTGCGCGTAGGGAGTGCGTTCGAAGGCGTCCTTCAGGGCTTCCAGGTCACGCTCGTCGGCGATCTCCGCCTCGCTGCCGGGCAGTTCCTCGGGATCCAGCATCGGCAGCCGCAGCTCTTCGAAGCGGGACTCCACCCAGGCATGGAAGCGCGTTCCCCGGCGCGCGGCGGGCTGCGGGGGGCGCGGCATGGGGCGTGCGAGTTCCTGTGCGAAGCCGTCCGGGTCGGCGGCCAGACGCAGCAGTTGGGAGGCGGTGAGCGAGGCGGGCAGGGGTACGTGGGTGACGGTCGCGCGGGAGCGCAGGAGTTCTCCGGTCAGCGCGTCCAGGTCGCGGTCCCAGGAGGCGAGGGTGCGGGCCTCCTCGGGCGTGAGGTGTTCGCTCCCGGTCTCCTGGGGGTGCGGGCGGGCGGCGGGCGCCGGGCCGTGGGACTGGTGCGGCACCGTCGGTCCCCCGCTCCTGCGGCCGGTCGGCCGGTCTCCCGGTCGTTCCGTCGTCCAGGAGTCCCAGTCGGAGTCGTCGCCCTCGGACAGAGCGGTCTCCACGAGGTCGCCTTCCGGGAAGTGGTCCTCGGGAAGGTGCTCCTCGGGAAAGTCGCCTTCAGGGAACTCGTCCTCGGGGAGGTCGTCCTCGTCGTAGGGCGGGAGGTCGTCCTCCGACGGGGGCGGCCACTCCGGATCGTCGTACGAGGCGGGGTCGTGGGCGGCCGCCCGTCGGTGTCCGTCGGCCCCCGGGTGGGCCTCGTCGTGGGACGCGACCCGCTCCAGGTGGGCGAGTACGGTCTCCGCCGCCGCGCGCCGCCGGGCGTGGGCCGCGTCGTCGAGCGGGAGCGGCCAGGCGTGGTCGGCGGCCGCCTCATGCAGGGCCGGATTCTCCTCGCCCTCCGCCGGTTCGTCCGCCCAGAGCTCGATCTCGCCGTGTCCGGCCGCGCAGTGGTCGTGGAGGGCGTGCAGGAAGTCCGAGGGGCCGCGCGGCCGCTTCTGGGAGGGGCCCCACCAGTGGCCGGAGCCGAGCAGGAGCGAACGGGGCCGGGTGAACGTGACATAGCCGAGGCGCAGTTCCTCGGTGTGCTGGTGGTCCTTCATGGCCTCGTGGAAGGCCTTGATGCCCTTGGCGTCCCAGGCCTCGATGTCGGGCAGCGTGTCGGCGTCGCCGCGCAGCCGGTGCGGCAGCACCTTGCCCTGGGCGGTCCATTTCTCACGGCCCTGGCTGCTGGGAAAGGTGCCGTTGACGAGACCGGGGACGACGACCACGTCCCACTCCAGGCCCTTGGACTTGTGCGCGGTGAGCACCTTGACGGTGTTCTCGCCGCCGGGCAGGGCATTGTCCAGGCCCTTCTCGTACTGCGCGGCGGTGCGTAGGAAGCCGAGGAAGGCCAGCAGGCTCGCCTCGCCGTCGCCGGAGGCGAAGGACGCGGCGATGTCCAGGAAGTTCGAAAGGGTCTCGCGGCGGCGGGCGGCCAGGGCGTGCGGGGACGCGGAGAGCTCGACCTCGAGACCGGTGACGGCGAGGACCCTGTGCAGGACGTCCATCAGCGGGTCGGCGAGCGAGCGGCGCAGGTCGCGCAGCTCGGCGGCGAGCCGCGCGAAGCGCACGCGCGCGTCCGGCGAGAAGGGCAGCCCGTCGTCGTCCCCCGACGCCTCGATGGGCGTCTCCAGGAACGTGTCGAGGGCGTCGGCGAGCGATATCACCTCGGCCGGGTCGACCCCCTCGACGGCCGCGGCGAGCCTGCGGTCCGGATCGTCGTCGGCCCCCACGCGCGCGTGGGACACGAGCAGACGTGCGCGGCGCCCGAGGAGGGCGAGATCGCGCGGGCCGATCCGCCAGCGCGGGCCGGTGAGCAGCCGGACCAGGGAGGCGTTGGCACCCGGGTCCTGGAGGACCTCGCAGACGGCCACGAGGTCGGCCACCTCCGGCAGGTGCAGCAGACCGGAGAGGCCCACCACCTCGACGGGGACGTCGCGAGCGACCAGGGCGCCCTGGATCTCGGCGAAGTCGCTCGCGGTGCGGCACAGGACCGCGATCTCGGCGGGTGCCTTTCCGGTGCGTACGAGATGGGCGATCGAGTCGGCGAGCCAGCCGATCTCCTCGGCGTGGGTGCGCAGCAGCGCGCAGCGCACCAGGCCGTCCCGCTCGGCCCCGGGGGCGGGCCGCAGGGCCTCCACACCCGCGTGCATGGCGCGCAGCGGCTCCGCGAGGCCGTTGGCGAGGTCGAGGAGGCGGCCGCCGCTGCGGCGGTTCTCGCTGAGCGACTGGCGGGTCGCAGGGCGGCCGTCGGGGCGCGCGAAGTGCTCGGGGAAGTCGTCGAGGTTGGCCACGGAGGCACCCCGCCAGCCGTAGATCGCCTGGCAGGGGTCGCCGACCGCGGTCACGGGGTGTCCTGTGCCGCCGCCGAACAGTCCGGCGAGCAGGACGCGCTGGGCCACCGACGTGTCCTGGTACTCGTCCAGCAGGACCACCCGGAACTCGTCGCGCAGGATCTCTCCCACCTCGGGACGGGTGTCGGCCAGGGTG
Source organism: Streptomyces sp. NPDC005784 (assembly GCF_042871525.1). NCBI lineage: Bacteria > Bacillati > Actinomycetota > Actinomycetes > Kitasatosporales > Streptomycetaceae > Streptomyces > Streptomyces sp. NPDC005784. Next base: position 66,039 of record NZ_JBIAIQ010000013.1, on the reverse strand, counting down.
GCCGAGAGGGCGATCTGGTCGCCGAAGTCGAGGAGGTCGCGCTCGCGTTTCGCCGCGCGGTAGCGGCCCACCAGCTCGGCGAGTTCGCGCCGGGCCGCGGCGGCCTCGGGGACCTTGCGCAGATCCGCGTTGGTGAGGTTGGCGCTCTCCAGGGTGCGCAACAGTTCGGCGTCGTAGGAGCGCAGGTCCTCCGCCCGTACGAGGTGTTCGGAGAGTTCGGAGTCGAGTGTCAGGAGGTCGCCGACCAGGTCCGGGAAGGAGCGGGTCAGCGCCGGATACGGGCCCGGCACCTCGCGGAGCACGCGCGCGGCGAGCTGGTAGCGGGTGGCGTCGGCGAGCAGCCGGGACGTCGGTTCGAGCCCGATGCGCAGGCCGTGGTCGGTGAGCAGGCGGCCCGCGAAGGCGTGGTACGTGGAGATGACCGGCTCGCCAGGCGGGTTGTCGGGGTCGATGACGTCCGGGTCGGTGACGCCCGCCTTGACGAGCGCCTTGCGCACGCGTTCGGCGAGTTCGCCCGCCGCCTTGTTGGTGAACGTCAGGCCGAGGACCTGCTCGGGGGCGACCTGCCCGGTGCCGACCAGCCACACCACGCGTGCCGCCATCACCGTGGTCTTGCCCGAACCCGCTCCGGCCACGATCACCTGCGGGGCCGGCTCCGCGGTGATGCAGTCCGTCTGTTCCGGGGTGAACGGGATGCCGAGGAGCTCCTTGAGCTGTTCGGGGTCGGTGATACGGGCGGGCATGTGGCAGAGGCTAGCGGCGTCCACTGACAGCGGTGGCCACATTGACTCCCGGGGCGGAAGAACCGCAGGTCAGCACATGTGGTGCCGTACGTCACTCGCTGACGCCACATCTCCTGACCCACCCGAACCGGCGTCGCGCGACCCACCCGAAGCGGCGTCGCGGTACGCGCCACGGGACACGCACCACCTGGCACGCGCCACGGGGCCACGTCCGACCGTGGGTGGCGCCGCTGCGAAAACCGTCACTCGACCACCTGCCGGCCCTCCGGCCGGGCACTGCAGGATGCCTGGAAAGAGCAATGCGTGCAGTGTTGTCCTGTTGTCGGCGAGAACCGTTCGTCGAGGACCTTGCCCGCGGCGTTCGCCAGGAGGTCGCCGACCCACTCGCCCTCCAGCGGCTCCTGCGCCTGCACCTTGGGGAGGGTCTCGCCGCCGTTCTTCTTGGCGGCACCCTGGCGGAGCTGGACGAGCTCGGCACCGCCCGCCTCGGGGCGTTCCCCGTCGAAGACGTCGTCGACCGCGCCTTCGCCGACGGCGAGCTGGTAGACGGCGAGCTGCGGGTGGTGGGTCACCTCGGCGGCGCTCGGCGCGTGCTTGCCGGTCTTGAAGTCGACCACGTAGGCGCGGCCTTCGGTGTCCGCCTCGACGCGGTCCATGGAGCCGCGGATGCGTACTTCGTAGGAGCCCGCTTCAAGGGTCACGTCGAAGTCGTGCTCGCTGGCCACCGGCGTACGGCCGGTGCGGTCCATGACGTGCCACTTCAGGAAGCGTTCGAGCGCCACGCGCGCGTGCTCCTTCTCCTGCGCGGACTTCCAGGGCGCGTCGAAGGCGAGCGCGTTCCACACCGAGTCGAGGCGCTCCATGAGGACGTCGAGGTCGGCGGGGGTGCGCCCCGACGCGACCTCGTCGGCGAGGACGTGCACCACGTTGCCGAAGCCCTGGGCGGCCGTCGCGGGCGCGTCGGCCTTCACCTCCCGCCCCAGGAACCACTGCAGGGCGCAGGTGTTGGCGAGTTGGTCGAGGGCGCTGCCGGAGAGCACGACGGGCTGGTCGCGGTCGCGCAGCGGGACCTTGCTCTCCGTCGGCTCGTACATGCCCCACCAGCGGTAGGGGTGCGCGGAGGGGACCAGCGGGCGGCCGTCCTCGTCGGCGAGCGCGGCGAGCCGGGCGAGCCGGCGGGCCGCGGCCTGCCTGAGGTTGTCCGAGACGCGCGGATCGACCGTGGTGGCGCGCAGCTCGGCGACCAGCGGGGCGACGGCCAAGGGGCGGCGGGGGCGGCCGGTCACGTCCTTGGGTTCGACGCCGAGTTCGGTGAGGAAACGCGAGGGCTGGTCACCGTCGTCGGCCGGGGCCTTCACCGCGGTCACGACGAGGCGTTCACGGGCGCGCGTGGCGGCCACGTAGAACAGCCGGCGCTCCTCGGAGAGGAGCGCCCCGGGTGTGAGGGGTTCGGCGAGTCCGTCCCGCCCGATGCGGTCGGCCTCCAGCAGGGACCCGCGGCGACGCAGATCCGGCCACAGGCCCTCCTGGACGCCCGCGACGACGACGAGGCGCCACTCCAGGCCCTTGGAGCGGTGTGCCGTCATCAGGCGTACGGCATCGGGGCGGACGGCCCTGCGGGTGAGCGTGTCGGCCGCGATGTCCTCGGCGTCGATCTCCTCCAGGAAGTTCAGGGCGCCACGGCCTCCCGTGCGCTCCTCCGCGCGCCCGGCGGTCGCGAACAGCGCGCACACGGCGTCGAGGTCCCGGTCGGCGTTGCGTCCGGCCGCGCCGCCGCGCCGGGCGGCCCGCTCCAGGCGCTGCGGCCACGGTGTGCCGTCCCACAGGTCCCAGAGGGCCTCCTCGGCCGTTCCGCCGCCCGCGAGACGCTCACGCGCCCTGCGCAGCAGCGCGCCGAGGCGCTGAGCCCCTCGGGCGTACGCGGGATCGTGCGCGACGAGCCGCTCCGGCTCGGCCAGCGCGCGGGCGAGCAGGACGTCGGACGGCGGGGGTACGAGGTTTCCGCTGGCGCGCTCCTCCTCCCGCAGCGCCCGCCCCAGGCGCCGCAGGTCGGCGGCGTCCATGCTCGCGAGAGGCGAGGCGAGGAGGGTGAGCGCGGTCTCGGTGCCGAGCCAGGACGCGACGTGGACATCGGCGGCGCCCTCATGCGGGTCGGTTCCGGCATGCTGGTCGGTTCCGGCATGCGGGTCCGGGTCGGCATGCGGGTCCGGGTCGGTCTCGGTACGCGGGTCCGGGTCGCTGTCCGTACGCGGGTCGCTGTCGGTATCCGGGGCGGCGGCGGCACCGGACACCCCGTCCGCACTCGACTCCGACTCCGCCCGGGCCACCGCCCGCAGCGCGGTCAGCAGCGGCGCGACCGCGGGTTCGTGCCGCAGGGGCAGATCGTCGCCGTCGATGTCGAGGGGCACGCCCGCCGAGGTGAGCGCCCGCCGGATCGTGGGGATCGTCCGGGAACCGGCGCGCACCAGGACGGCCATCTCTCCCCAGGGGACACCGTCCTCCAGGTGCGCGCGGCGCAGGATGTCCGCGATGTTGTCGAGCTCCGTACCGGACGTCGGGTACGTGTAGACCTCGACCTCTCCCCCGTCCCGTACCGGGGACAGCTCGCGGTGGGCGCGCACCTTCTGCGCAGGCAGCCGGGTCAGCGGCATGCGCTGGGTGACCCGGCGGGTGGCGGCCAGCAGGTCGGCGCCCGAGCGGCGGGACGTCGCGAGGACCTCGACGGGAGCCGGGCGGCCGTCCGCGCGCGGGAAGGCGTCGGGGAAGTCCAGGATGCCGTTCACGTCGGCGCCGCGGAAGGCGTAGATCGACTGGTCGGGGTCGCCGAAGGCGACGAGGGTGCGCCCGCCGCCGGCGAGGCCGCGCAGCAGCCGTACCTGCGCGGGGTCGGTGTCCTGGTACTCGTCCACATAGACGGCGTCGTACTGCGCCGCCAGCCGCTCGGCGACCTCGGGACGCCGGGCGAGGAGCACCGCGCGGTGGACCAGTTCCGCGTAGTCGAGGACTCCTTGCATGTCGAGGACGTCGAGGTACTCGGCGAGGAAGGCGGCCGCCGCGCCCCAGTCCGGGCGGCCGATGCGGCGCGCGAAGGCCTCCAGGGCGTCGGGGCCGAGCCCTAGTTCCCGGCTGCGGGCGAGGACCGCGCGGACCTCGTCGGCGAAGCCGCGCGTGGTCAGGCAGGCACGCAGTTCGTCCGGCCAGCGCACATGGGCGAGGCCCAGCCGCTCCAGGTCGGGCTGGCCCGCGAGCAGCTCGCGCACGGCCACGTCCTGCTCGGGGCCGGACAGCAGCCGCAGGGGCTCCACAAACAGGTCGCTGTCCTGGTGGGCGCGGATCAGGGCGTAACAGAAGGAGTGGAACGTGGTGGCCCGGGGGGCACGGGCGGCCCCTATGCGCAGCGCCATACGGTCGCGCAGCTCGACAGCCGCCTTGCGGCTGAACGTGAGCACCAGGATCCGTTCCGGGTCGCCGCCCCGTTCGATCCGGGCGGCCACGGATTCGACGAGCGTGGTCGTCTTGCCCGTACCGGGGCCGGCGAGCACGAGCAGCGGACCGCGCCCGTGGTCAACCACCGCGCGTTGTCCTGCGTCAAGACGAGGGGGATCCACCCGGGCCGGCGGGGTGCGCACCAGCCGGTACGCGCCACGGGCCCCCTGGCGCACCGATGGGTGCGCCAGGCGCCTGGTGGAAGAAGTGGAGCTCACGTGGTTCGCCGGTCCTGGTGGTCGTACTGGTTGGCGGACTGCCGCGTGTGGAGGGCGGTGACCGCGGGGTGAGGGGGACGCGTGCCGACGACGCTACGCCGGTGCGGTTCGCGGAAGGAGGGCTTCCGATTCTTCCCTCACGCCACGTGTGTCCCGTCCTTCACGAACGTACGGCATGTCACGGATGTGCCTCGTTTCCCACATACGGGGCTCAGCATCCCCTTCGGCCCCGTGAATGCCGGAAGCTGTCAGGTGTGACTTTCCGCGCGTTCGCCGCCGTCCCATCGGGCCCGTCTCATGTCGACGCGCGGCAGATGCCCCTCGGAGGCCCGGCTCGCCTCCTTCAGAGGCGTTCCTTCGGCACGGTAGTGGGCCAGCGCGTCCAGTTCGTGGCCGGGGAGCAGCCCACCGTCGGCGCGTATGACACGCCACCACGGAACCGCTCCTCCGTAGAGAGCCAGCACCCGGCCCACCTGGCGCGGCCCGCCCTCTTCCAGCCATTCGGCGATGTCGCCGTACGTCATGACGCGGCCGGGCGGGATCAGCTCGGCGACGTCGAGGACCCGCTCCGCGTACTCCGGCAGGGCGTCCGCCGGAAGGCTCTCCTCGCTCATCCGCCCCATCCTGCCTCACCCCACCGACAACGTGACACGGCGGCGGCTGTGCATATTCCCCGCCACGGAGTGACGCTTGTAGCAGATTGCGCGCCCCGCATTTGCACCCTGATGCCCCCGTGTGTCGGTCGGGCATGCCACCATCGTGCGGGCGGTGACTGGTGATACGAGATCAAGAAGAGACCATGAGGCAGCAGGGCGTGCACCCCGAAGACGCGGAGGGCACCTCCGCTGCCTCGTCACGCCCGGACACCGACGGCGTCGACGAGAAGGACACGGACGACAGGGCGAACGAGTCCTCCTCCGTGACGAGCGAGACAGCCTCCGGCGAGGCCGAGGGTTCCTCTCGTAGGGCCCACGACCCGTCTCGGACCTACGGGGACGAGAAGCGGCAGGCCGAGCAGGACGCCGACTGCTCCGACGAGGTGCATGCCGACGAGGTCGAAGGCGACGAACCGCTGCTCCCCGCGCGCGTGCACCGCCCGTCCGACCTGATGCGGCTCCTGGTCGGCGTTCTCGCGATCGTGGTGCTGCTCGCCATCGCCGCGTTCGCGCACGGCACCACCTCGGGCCTCGAACAGGACATCAACAAGGGCACCGGGCAGGCGCCCGATCTGCTCATCAAGATCGCGGGGCTGGCGTCGAGCATCGCGATCCTCCTGGTGCCGGTCGCTTTCGCCATCGAACGGCTGATCAAACGGGACGGGCTGCGCATCGCCGACGGCGTCCTCGCCGCGGTCCTCGCCCACGGAGTGACACTCGCCACGGACCTCTGGGTCGCGAAGGGCGCCCCGGGCTCCATCCAGGAGGCGCTCACCCAGCCCTCGCCGGGTGACATCCACGCCCTCACCGACCCGGTGCACGGCTATCTCGCACCGGTCATCGCCTATATGACGGCCGTCGGCATGTCCCGCAGACCGCGCTGGCGCGGGGTGCTCTGGGTCGTACTGCTCCTCGACGCCTTCTCCATGCTGGTGACCGGCTACACGACCCCCTTCTCGATCATCCTCACGGTGCTGATCGGCTGGACCGTCGCCTACGGGACGCTGTACGCGGTCGGTTCGCCGAACGTGCGGCCGACCGGACGGACGCTGATGGCGGGCCTTCGGCATGTCGGCTTCCACCCGGTCAGCGCGGCCCGCGAGGAGCTGCCGGAGACCGCGGAGAGCGGCGACCGCGGCCGACGCTACTTCGTCACCCTGGAGGACGGCCCGCCACTGGATGTCACGGTCGTCGACCGCGAGCAGCAGGCACAGGGCTTCTTCTACCGCGTCTGGCGCCGTCTGACGCTGCGCGGCATCACCACGCGCCGCAGCCTCCAGTCACTGCGCCAGGCCCTGGAGCAGGAAGCCCTCCTCGCGTACGCGGCCATCGCGGCCGGGGCCAACGCGCCCAAGCTGATCGCGACCTCCGAGCTGGGCCCGGACGCCGTGATGCTCGTCTACGAGCACACCGGCGGTCACACCCTCGACTCGCTGCCCGACGAGCTGATCACCGACGAACTGCTGCGCGACACCTGGCACCAGGTGCAGGCGCTGCAGTCCCGGCGCATCGCGCACCGCCGGCTCGCGGGCGACGCGATTCTGGTGGATCGTTCCGGCACGGTGATCCTCACCGATCTGCGCGGCGGCGAGATCGCGGCGGGCGATCTGCTGCTGCGCATGGACATCGCCCAGCTGGTGACCACCCTCGGGCTGCGCGTGGGCGCCGAGCGCGCGGTGGCGTCGGCGGTCGGCGTGCTCGGCCCGGACGCCGTCGCGGACTGCCTGCCCATGCTCCAGCCGATCGCGTTGACGCGCTCCACGCGCGCGACGCTGCGCAGACTTGCCCGGGAGCGCTCGCAGCGCGAACGCGAGGCGGTGCTGGAGGCCTCACGGCAGGCCAGGCTCGCCCGTGCCGAGGCAGCGGCCGAGGAAGCGAGCGAAGCGACGCCCGTACCGGAGAGGCCCGGAAAGAAGGCCGTACGCGCCGAGCAGCGCGCCGAGAAGCGGGCGATCGACGAGGCCCTGGACGAGGCGCGCGAGGAGGATCTGCTCACCCAGATCCGCCACCAGGTCCTGCTGATCAGGCCGCAGGCGCCTGTCGAGCCGGCCCGCCTGGAGCGGGTCAAGCCCCGCACGCTGATCAGCGTCTTCGCCGGAGCGATCGGCGCGTACTTCCTGCTGACGCAGCTCACCCACATCCAGTTCGGAACCCTCTTCGACAACGCCGAGTGGGGCTGGGTCGCGGCGGCGGTGCTGTTCTCCGCGCTGAGCTACTTCGCGGCGGCGATGAGCCTGCTCGGCTTCGTGCCCGAGCGGGTGCCGTTCCTGCGGACCGCGGCGGCGCAGGTCGCCGGCTCGTTCGTGAAGATCGTGGCGCCCGCCGCGGTCGGCGGCGTCGCCCTCAACACGCGCTTCCTGCAGCGTGCCGGGGTACGGCCGGGACTCGCGGTGGCGAGCGTCGGCGCGTCGCAGCTGTTCGGGCTCGGCTGCCACATTCTGATGCTGCTGTCCTTCGGCTATCTGACCGGTACGGAGAAAACGCCGTCCCTGTCGCCGTCCCGTACGGTCATCGCGGGTCTGCTGACGGTCGCGGTGTTCATCCTCGTGGTGACGTCGGTTCCGCTGCTGCGCAAGTTCGTCTCCACGCGCGTGAGGTCGCTGTTCGCGGGCGTCGTACCGCGCATGCTCGACGTGCTGCAGCGGCCGCAGAAGCTCGTCACCGGCATCGGCGGCATGCTGCTGCTGACGGCCTGCTTCGTGATGTGCCTGGACGCGTCGATCCGCGCGTTCGGCCACGAGGAGACGACCAGCCTCAGTCTCGCCAGTGTCGCCGTCGTCTTCCTCGCCGGTAACGCTCTGGGTTCGGCGGCGCCGACCCCGGGTGGTGTCGGCGCGGTCGAGGCGACCCTCACCGTCGGTCTGATCGCCATCGGTCTCCCCAAGGAGGTCGCGGCCCCCGCGGTACTGCTGTACCGGCTGCTGACCCTGTGGATTCCGGTGCTGCCGGGATGGCTGTTCTTCAACCATCTGACACGCAAGGGCGCACTCTAGGGTCCGCGCGAGGACCGTCCCGTACGCGCGTGTGCCCGCGGGCGCACGGTCTCGTCCGGGCCCCGCGCCCACCGGGTACGGCCCCGCGGTGCGCCCTCACCCACACGGCTCGTGCCCCGAGCGCCCCACCTCGCACGCCCGCAGGATGGGGAACATGCCGAACCCGCCCCAGCGGCGCGCCGCCGCCCTGGCTGCCACCGCCGTCCTGCTGACCTCGTGGGTGTCCGGCTGCAGCGGTGACTCCAAGGACGAGGATCTGACGGCACAGAAGCTGAACTGGAAGGCGTGCCCGGCACCGTCCGAGGCCGAGGGCGGCGGCAGCGCCCCCTCACCTCTGCCGGGCGGTGCGGAGTGGCAGTGCGCCACCTTGAAGGTGCCCCTCGACTGGTCCGACCCCAAGGGCGACACGATCGGTCTCGCGCTGATCCGGGCGAAGGCGAGCGGCGACCCCAGCAAGCGCATCGGCTCGCTCATCTTCAACTTCGGCGGCCCCGGCGGCTCGGGCGTCACCACGCTGCCCGCCTTCGGTCAGGACTACGCCGCCCTGCGCACCCGGTACGACCTGGTGAGTTTCGACCCGCGCGGAGTCGGCCGCAGCGCGGGTGTGAAGTGCGAAAACGACCAGCAGCTCGACAAGTTCTTCCAGCAGGACGCCACTCCGGACGACGCCGCCGAGCAGCAGGAACTCCTGCGGAACACCAGGACGTTCAACGCGGCGTGCGAGAAGAACTCCGGCAAGGTCCTCCCCCATGTGCGCACGACGGACGCCGCGCGCGACATGGACCTGATGCGGCAGGTGCTCGGCGACGACAAGCTGCACTACTTCGGCATCTCGTACGGCACCGAACTGGGCGGCGTCTACGCCCACTTGTTCCCCAAGAACGTGGGCCGCGCCGTCTTCGACGGAGTCGTCGACCCGACGCAGAACGTGGAACAGAGCTCCCTCGGCCAGGCCAAGGGCTTCCAGCTCGCGCTGGACAACTTTGCCGCGGACTGCACCTCGAAGGCCGAGGACTGCCCCATCGGTGACACCCCGCAGGACGTCAAGGACCGCATCGCCAGACTGCTCAAGGACCTCGAAGCCAAGCCGATCCCCGGGGTCTTCCCGCGCCGGCTCACCCAGACGGCCGCGACCAGCGGCATCGCCCAGTCGCTGTACTCCAAGGACTTCTGGGAGTACCTGACGGAGGGACTTCAGCAGGCGTACGACGGCGACGGCAAGGTCTTGATGCTGCTGTCGGACTCCATGAACGGGCGCAGCGAGAACGGCCAGTACAGCAACATCACCCCGGCGAACATCTCGATCAACTGCGCCGACGACAAGCCGCGTTACACCGCGGACCATGTGCGGTCGAAGGTTCCGGAGTTCCGGGCCGCCTCCCCGCTGTTCGGCGACTATCTGGCCTGGGGCATGGTCAGTTGCACCGACTGGGCCGTGCCGGGAGCCGCCGAGCACCCGGACGTCAGCGCCCCCGGCGCGGCACCGATCCTCGTGGTCGGCAACACCGGCGACCCCGCCACGCCGTACGAGGGCGCTCGGGCGATGGTGGACGCGCTCGGCAAGGGGGTCGGAGTCGAGCTGACGTACAAGGGTCAGGGGCACGGGGCCTACGACAGCAAGAACAAGTGCGTGCAGGGCGCGGTGAACGGCTACCTACTGGAAGGCACCGTGCCGTCGGCTGGCACTGTCTGTTCCTAGAAAACCCCAGGTCAGAACGTTATCCACAGGCCTCGACGGCGATCGGCGGCCGACGCCTACTATGGCCTGCAAGGTGATCCGCGACTTCCGGCGGACCACGGGCGAGGGGGACTCTCATGACACGTTTCGCACGGTGGACGGCCGCGGCCGCCGCCGCGTTGCTGCTGACCGGCTGCGGCGGGGGCTCGTCGGCCGGCAGCAAGGACGAGGGGAAGAACGGTGACGGGCCGTCGGTCACCGCGCCGTCTTCCGGCGGGTCGCCGGGGCTGCCCGCCTCGCTCACCTCACAGAAGCTCGACTGGGGCCGCTGCAAGGGCACTTCGGACTCCCCCGCGCCCGGAAGCGGCTGGCAGTGCGCGACGCTCAAGGTGCCGCTGGACTACGCGAAGCCGGGCGGCGGGACGATCGGCCTGGCACTCGTCCGCTCGAAGGCGACCGGCGGTCGGGGCAAGCGCATCGGCTCGCTCCTGTTCAACTTCGGTGGGCCCGGTGGCTCGGGCGTCTCCACGATGCCGTCGTACGAGAGCGTCGTCGGCCCGCTCCACGAACGCTACGACCTGGTGAGCTGGGACCCTCGTGGGGTGGCCGCCAGTGAAGGCGTGCGATGCCGCGGGGACAAGGCGATCCAGGTTTCCGAGTCGGTGGACGCCACACCGGACGACGCGGCCGAGGAAGCGGCGTACTTCAAGGACGCCACGGACTTCGGCAAGGGCTGCGCGAAAGCCGCCGGGAAGCTGATGTCCCATGTCTCGACGACCGACACGGCCCGCGACATGGACCTGATGCGCCAGGTCCTCGGTGACCGCCGGATGCACTACTTCGGCATCTCGTACGGCACCGAACTGGGCGGCGTGTACGCCCACTTGTTCCCGAAGAACGTGGGACGCCTGGTGCTGGACGCGGTCGTCGACCCGAGCGCCGACACCGTGGGCCATGCCAAGAACCAGACACTGGGCTTCCAGCGCGCCCTGGACGACTACCTCAAGTCCACCGGCCAGGACCCGAAGCAGGGCTCCCGGAAGATCGCGGACCTGCTGAAGCGGATCGACGCGAAGCCACTGCCCACCGCCGGCGGGCGCGAGCTCAGCCAGACACTCGCCCTCACCGGCATCGTGCTGCCGCTCTACAGCAAGGAGGGCTGGCCGCGCCTCACCGAAGCACTGAAGGACGCCGAGGGCGGGGACGGTTCGGCCCTGCTGACGCTCGCCGACGGCTACAACGAACGCGACACCTCGGGGCACTACGGCACGACGACGCATTCCCAACGGGTCATATCGTGCTTGGACGACAAGGAGCGGCCGACTCCCGAGGAGACGAGGAAGCGGCTGCCCGAGTTCGAGAAGATCTCGCCCGTCTTCGGGGACTTCATGGGCTGGGACACGGCGGGCTGGTGCCACAACTGGCCGGTGGCCGGTCAGTACGACAACCCCGAGGTCAGCGCCCCGGGAGCCGGACCCGTGCTGGTCGTCGGCAACACCGGGGACCCGGCGACACCCTACGAGGGCGCCCGCAGGATGGCGGACGAACTCGGCAGGGGCGTGGGTGTGGAGCTCACCTGGAAGGGCGAGGGCCATGGCGCCTACGGGAGTGGCAGCGACTGCGTCGACTCGACCGTGAACAGCTATCTGCTGGACAGGACGGTGCCGAAGGACGGCAAGGTCTGTTCATGACGACGGCGGGGGTCTCGCGGACACCGCGTCCGCGAAACCCCCGCCATCGAAAGAGCGGGCCGAGCCGCCGGTCAGTACACCGGCTTCTCGGGTTCGATCTGGTTGACCCAGCCGATCACACCACCGCCGACGTGCACCGCGTCGGAGAAACCGGCGGCCTTCAGGACGGCGAGGACCTCCGCGCTGCGGACACCCGTCTTGCAGTGCAGGACGATCTTCTTGTCCTGCGGCAGGCTCTCCAGGGCGGTGCCCATGAGGAACTCGTTCTTCGGGATCAGCTTGGCACCGGGGATCGAGACGATCTCGTACTCGTTGATCTCGCGGACGTCGATGATCTCGATGTTCTCCCCGTCGTCGATCCACGCCTTGAGCTGCTTCGGAGTGATCGTCGAGCCGGCCGCCGCCTCCTGCGCCTCCTCGGACACGACGCCGCAGAAGGCCTCGTAGTCGATGAGCTCGGTGACGGTGGGGTTCTCACCGCAGACCGCGCAGTTCGGGTCCTTGCGGACCTTGACCTGGCGGTACTGCATCTCCAGGGCGTCGTAGATCATCAGGCGGCCGAGGAGCGGCTCACCGATGCCCGCGAGAAGCTTGATCGCCTCGTTGACCTGGATGGAGCCGATGGACGCGCACAGCACACCGAGGACACCGCCCTCGGCGCAGGAGGGGACCATGCCCGGCGGCGGGGGCTCCGGGTAGAGGCAGCGGTAGCAGGGACCGTGCTCGGACCAGAAGACCGAGGCCTGTCCGTCGAAGCGGTAGATCGAGCCCCATACGTACGGCTTGTTGAGCAGCACACACGCGTCGTTGACCAGGTAACGGGTCGCGAAGTTGTCCGTGCCGTCGACGATCAGGTCGTACTGGCTGAAGATGTCCAACACGTTCTCGGCCTCGAGCCGCACCTCGTGAAGGACCACGTTCACGTACGGGTTGATACCCAGCACGGAATCGCGCGCGGACTCGGCCTTGGAGCGGCCGATGTCCGCCTGGCTGTGGATGATCTGGCGCTGCAGGTTCGACTCGTCGACCTCGTCGAACTCCACGATGCCGAGCGTGCCGACGCCCGCCGCGGCCAGGTACATCAGTGCCGGCGATCCGAGGCCGCCGGCGCCCACACAGAGCACCTTGGCGTTCTTCAGCCGCTTCTGCCCGTCCATGCCCACATCGGGGATGATCAGGTGGCGGGAGTACCTGCGGACCTCGTCTACGGTGAGCTCAGAGGCTGGCTCGACCAGGGGTGGCAGCGACACGGGGACTCCGTTGGTCGGTCAATCACTACAGTTGTTCTCCCCGTAACACTGCCACGCCCTCCTTCATTCCGAGACACCCGTTCCGATCCGCGAGACGATTTCGTCCCAGTAGCCGGGCAGGCTCTCCCAGGGGTCGGTCTGCCCGCCGTGATCCGAGCGGTCGGTGAAGTAGATCGTCGAGGCGCCCTGCCAGCGGGCGATGCGCAGTGCCTCGACAAGGTGGCCGCGCGGCACACCGTGCACGAAATGGCAGAAGCGCTCGGGGGGATGGTCGGCGGTCCACTCGGCGACCTGCGACCAGCGGTATTCGGTCCAGGGGCCCGAGAAGGTCACCAGCTGGTCGGCGTTCTCTGCATACCCAGGGTGCGGGTGAGTACCGTGGCCCAGCACTATGTGGCCGCCGTCGCACAGTGCGCGGAGCGCGCCGACCGTACGGCGGATCTCGGGGAGCGCGGCGCGTTCGGTGGGACAGCGGTCGAGGATGAATCCGTCGGCCTGGTACCAGTCGAGATAGCGACGCGCGTCGGAGAATATTTCGCCGAAGGTACGTGCCCCATGGGCGGTGTCCAGGTGTCCCAGCACCCGGATCCCCGCGTTGCGCAACCGACCCGAGGCCTCCAGGCAGCGCGGGTCGGGTCTCGCGCCGGGACCGTTGTCCACGTTCAGGACGACCCAGTGCAAGGGAGTGCCGGGGCGGGTGAGTTCGTCCCATTCCACGGGAGCGACGAGGGGGTGCGCATAGCCGGGGATACCGAAGCCGAGTCCTAAGTCGGTGCTCGCGCTGCTGGTTGCGGTTCTGGTCAGATACGACATGCTGCCTCCATCCAGATGTCGGCGAGGGATTCCTCGAGGTTGATCCGGGGCCGCCAGCCGAGCCGGTCGCGTGCGGTGCGCACATCGGCCTGCTGCCAGCTGCCGCAGCCGTCCGGGTAGGGGTACGCGACCGGGGCCACGTGGTCGGGTTCGGGGCGGGGGTGGCCGATGGACGGCCTCATGGACGGGCCGGGCGGGCCGTCGAGTTCGTGCAGGGTGCCGCTGTAGCCGGCCACGCGTGCGAGGACGGCGGCGGCGTCACGGAGACGTACGGCACGGCCCGAGCCGATGTTGATCACGCCCTGTGCGGCGGACAGGGAGGCGGCGTGGACGGCACGGGCGACATCACGGACGTCGATGAAGTCGCGCTGGACACCGAGGCCGCCCAGTTTGAGTTCGCCGTCGCTGGCCTGCATGGCGCGGCGCAGGGCTTCGGCGAGCCGGCCGAGCGGGGAACCGGCGGGTGTGCCGGGTCCCGCGGGTGAGAAGACGCGGAGCACGACGGCGTCCAGGCCGGAACCGAGGACGAGTTCGGTCGCTGCGAGTTTGCTCACTCCGTACGGGCCACCGGGGCGCGGGACGGCGTCCTCCGCGGTGGAGGAGCCGGGCTGGCTGGGCCCGTACTCGGCGCCGCAGCCGATCTGGACGAGCCGGGCCCCGCAGCCGCTGCGGCGCAGGGCCTCGCAGACGGTGGCGACCGCGACGGTGTTGTGCCGGGTCAGGTCGCGGGCGCCGCCGCGGGTGGCGCCCGCGCAGTTGATGACGACTCCGGGGTGCACCGCGTCCAGGAAGCGGGTGAGTGCGCCGGGGCTGCCCGAGGCGAGGTCGAACCGTACGTCGGCGTCGTCGCCCCGGCCGAGCGCGGTGAGCTGCACGGCCGGGTCGGCGAGCAGCCTGTCGGCGACGAAACGGCCGAGGTAGCCGTTGGCTCCGATCAGCAGGACCCTCATCGGGCGGCTCCCGGGGCGGATTCTCCGGTTCGGGAGGTGATCATCTGACTGTCTCCTTCGAGGTCGTGCCGTAGTCGTGAAGAGGGCCCGCGGTGTCGGCCCCGCGGGAGAAGGGGGCCCGGATCCGGGACGCTGTCCGGACTCCGGGGAGGGCTCACGGCGGTGAGGGCGTCGTGGGCCGGTTCAGGGCGGCCTCGGGCCACCGGGTAGGCAGACTCGGCGCGTCGGGGCGCGGATCGCGGCTCATGGGGCCTCGCAGGGCAGGGCATGGGCCGAGGCGCGGGTGAGGGTGCGGGTCGCCTGGACGAGGAGGACGAGGGCGCCCGCCCCGCAGGCCAGGGCCGGTACGGCGCCGGGTCCCGCTGCCCCGATCAGGTGGTCGACGGGGGTGGCCAGGAACGAGCAGCCGGGCAGGCGCGCGGCGAAGACCGTGGCGAGGGCGGTGGCCTCCGTCGCACCCGCGCCGGAGAGCGCGCGGCCCGGGGCGTGGGTGAAGCCGCGTGCGGACAACAGTCGCGCGAGCAGGAGCAGTGCGCCGAGGGCACCGGCTCCGGCATAGGCGGGTGACTCGTTCAGGGCCGTCCCGCACAGCGCGAGCAGTCCGCCCAGTGCGCACAGGAACAGGGCGAACGTCCCGAGGAGCAGGGGGCGTACGGAGGCGGCGAACTCCTCCAGGCCGCGGCTCGCGCTCAGTCGGCGACGGGCGCGGGCGGCGAAGAGGTGGGCGCACCAGGCCGCCGGGGCACAGGCCAGGGAGAGGGCCAGCACGGGTGCGGTGGCCAGAGGCCAGGGGCCGTCCGGGCCGCCGTCCCGGCCGGCGGTCAGCAGTCCGTCACCGACGAGGGCGTACGCGGCGAGCCAGCAGGTCCACGCGCGTGCGGCGTTCGTCGTGCGGTGCCGGGTGCTCAGGGGGCCGCGGCGGAGGGCGACATGCAGGCCCGACGTCATGGCCAGGACGCCGAACGCGGCGACGGCGAGACGCTGCTGCCCGTCGGTGAGCCGCAGCCCGACGACGACGGCCGAGCCGAGGGCACCCGGCACCAGGGCGAGCGCCGCCCAGTAGGCGCGCTTGCCGGAGCTCCCCGGAGTTTCGGTGCGGGGCGCGGACTCCCCGTCGCGTGCGGCGCGGGCGTACATCTCCTCGGCAAGCGAGAAGACGTCCCGGTGCCGGAAGCGCGCGGCGGTCCGGTCGGTCACCCCGTGCGCCTCCAGACCCGCCGCGATCTCCAGCGGGTCCACGGCCCGCTCGCAGAGCTCGCGGTGCCGGTGCATCAGCGCCTTCACGGGGTCGACCGCGCCGCGGCGCCCGGTCGGCCTGCGCACGCCGTGGGAGCCGTCATGTTCCGAGCCACTGTCACGTACCGGGTCACCGTCACGTGACGAGTCACCGTCGCGGAGTGAATCGGTGTCGCGTACGGACCGCTCGGCCCAGGTGTCGGGGCTCGCCGGTGTCGCGGGCCGGTTCGGTTCGCCCAGGTCGTCGAGCCCGCTCGGGGCGCCGGGTCCGGCGCCGTCGATGGTCATGCGCCCTCCCCCACGGAAACGGACACCGGCACGGACAGGGACACGGGCGTGGGCACGGACAGGGGCACGGTGGCTCGTACCGGTGCCCCCTGCGCCCAGCGCGGTCGGCCCGCGGTCCCCGCGGTCATGAAGCGGTTCTCGGTCCAGCGACCAGGCACATGGGCCTCGGCGGGCACTCCGAAGGGCAACGGCTCCCCCTCATCGTCCACGACTACCCGACACACCGGGGAGTGCGAGACGATCTCCAGGTAAATGCCGTGAAATGCCGTGATGTTCTGCTCGACGGTGAAGAGTTCGAGGGCGCGTGCGCGGGCGGCCGCGCCCAGACGCTCACGGCGCTCGGGATCGCGCAGCAGCGCCACGCACGCCTCCGCGAGCGCCCGCGGATTGCGCGGCGGAACCACCAGCCCCGTACCGCCGATGACCTCGACGACCGCGCCCACGTCCGTGGACACGGTGGCCCGGCCGCAGAGCATGGCCTCGACGAGACTGACCGGGAAGCCTTCGACGACGCTGGACAGGACGACCAGGGCTCCGCAGGCGTAGGCCTCCGCGAGGCTCGGGACCTCCGGACCGCCGATCTCCTCGAAGGAGACCGGGTTGTCGCCGACCGCGTGCACCCCCTCCGCCTCGTCCGGGAAGAGCTGCGCGGCCAGCGCCTTGCAGTGGGCCAGGTAGGTCGCGCCGTCCGGGCCTTCGGCGGGGGCGCCGACGATCCGCAGCCGGGTCGCCGGCTCGGCCTTGCGGACCTCGGCGAAGGCGTGCAGCAGGGAGATCAGGTCCTTGGCCGGTTCGATGCGGCCGACCCATACCAACGTGTCGGGGTCCGCGCACCGGCTGCCCCGCACGGCCTCCCCGACGTCCGCGAAGCGCGCGGCCTCCATGCCGGGGTGGACGGTGCGCAGCTTGGCGCGGTCGGCGCCGCAGCGCTCCTGCCAACGGCGGACGTGCGCGTTGCCGGGCGTGATGAGCGCGGCGGCGCGGTAGACCTCGGTGGCGAGCCGGCCGTGGAAGGCGGCGAGCAGCGCCCGGACGGCGGGGGCCTCTTCGAGGGTCGCGGCAGCGAGGTAGTGCGCCCGCAGCTGCACGCCGTACTCGGTGACCAGCAGCGGGACACCCAGGAAGTGCCGGGCGAGGAGACCGGGCAGCGCCGCCGCTCCGCCGGCCGCGGCGTGGCAGAGGTCGGCCGAACCGAGCGCGTCGTCCTCGTACCAGTCCAGCGAGAGGGGGCGCAGGGTGCGCTCGATGTGCGCGGCGACGGTGAGCAGATCGGGTACGCGCGCGGTGCGGGCCGTGCGGAGTACGCCGGGCGCCCGGCAGGCGTGTTCCAGGGCACGCACCGCGCTCTCGGAGCGCAGGGCGCCGACCAGTCCGCCCTCGTCCCGGGCGAGTTCGGCCAACCCGTACAGGGCGCTGGCGAAACGGTCCGCCTCGGCGCCGACGGAATCCGCCGGGTCTCCGGAGACTTCCGCGCCCGCGGCTTCCGGCCCTCCGCACACCGCCGCCGCCAGTTCCCCGTACGCCTCGGCGAACCGGCGCCGGGCCCGGCGTCCGTACACCACCCCGTCGCTGGGCGCCGTCCACAGCGGTGCCGTGCGTACGCGGCCGACCTGGGGCGGCAGCTGGACCCAGCCCCGGTCCTCCTGGCGCTCGGTGCGGCTGAGCGCGTAGATGTCGAACTCGTGCCGCCCGAGCCCGCGTACGAGCCGGTCGCACCAGAGTCCGGCGTCACCGCTCACATACGGATAGCCACCCTCCGTCAGCAGTCCGATGCGCACGAGCACACCCCCGATCTCCCGTATGGGGAGCCGCCGTTGACCCGGCGGCTCGCAGCGGGACGAACGTATGCGGACAAGGCGGTGGTGCGACGGACGGTTGTCCGTCACACCACCAAAAGGGGTGAACGGTCGTAACTTTCCCGCGCAGGCCGCGTTTCGTCGCGCTACGAGATCAAGCAGCCACGCCTTCGCCGGCCCCGGGGCCTCGTATCACGCCGGGGACAGCTCCTTGCGCTCCGCGCGGCGCCGCGCCGCGATCTCCGGGTCGAGTGCCGGTACGGCGGCCAGCAGCTGTCGGGTGTACGGGTCCCGCGGGCTCTCGTAGACCTCGTCGGCGGGACCGTACTCGACGAGCCGCCCGCGTCGCATCACCGCCACCCGGTCGCTGACCTGGCGTACAACCGCGAGATCGTGGGCCACGAACACCAGCGCGAGCCCGAGTTCCCGCTGCAACGCGGCGAGCAGGGCGACCACCTGGGCCTGTGTGGTGACGTCGAGGGCGGAGACCGGCTCGTCGCACACGATGACGCGCGGCTCGGCGGCGAGTGCCCGCGCGATGCCGACTCGCTGGCGCTGCCCGCCGCTGAACTCGTGCGGGTAGCGGTCGTAGTGCGCCCCTTCGAGCCCCACGCGCTCCAGCAGTTCCCGTACGCGCCCTCGAATGCGCGTCTCGTCCCTCCCCCACTCGCGGCTTCGCTCGAGCGGGGGGACCCCCATCCCGCGCGCCCGCAGCGGATCGGCGATGGACTCGCCCACGCTCCGCCGGGGGTTGAGGGACGACACCGGGTCCTGGAAGACCATCTGCACCGAGGGGTGGACGCCGGACTGTTCGCGCCCCTCGTGGAGGACCACGCCGGACGTGGGCTCCAGCAGCCCCACCAGCATCCTCCCCAGGGTCGTCTTCCCGCTGCCGCTCTCGCCGACGATGCCGAGGGTCTCGCCCCGGCGGACGCTCAGCGACACGTCGTCCACGGCCGCGAACCGCTGCTTCCCACGCCCGAACTCCCGCCGGAGCCCGACCGCTTCGAGGACGATGTCGCCCTCGACGGGTCGTGCGCCCGCCTCCGGTCCGGCGCCGTCTTCCTGCCCGGCCCGCTCGACCACGCGAGGGGTGTCCACGCGGGGAACGGCGCCGAGGAGTTCGCGGGTGTACGGCTCCCGGGGTGCGCCGAGGACGGCGGCGACCGGCCCGTGCTCGACCGCGCGTCCGTGACGCATCACCAGGATCTCGTCGACGCTCTCGGCCGCGACCCCGACATCATGGGTGACCAGCAGCAGCCCCGTCCCGGTCTCCTGCCGCAGGGCGTGCAGGAGGTCGAGGATCTGGGCCTGGACGGTCACGTCGAGGGCCGTGGTCGGCTCGTCGGCGATCAGGAGCTCGGGTTCGCAGGCCAGGGCCATGGCGATGAGGGCTCGCTGGCGCATGCCACCGCTGAACTCGTGCGGGCGCGAGCGGGACCGGCGTGCCGCGTCGGGGATGCCGACGCGGTCCAGTACCCGCACCGCACGCGCGCGTGCCGCTCGCCGGGACGCCTTGGTGTGCACCCGGTACACCTCGGCGATCTGGTCGCCGACCGCGTAGTACGGGTCGAGGGAGGACAACGGGTCCTGGAAGACCATGGCGGCCTTTCCGCCGCGCAGCCGACGCAGTTCGTCGTCGGACGCCCGCTGTACGTCGACACCGGCCACCCGGACCGTGCCGCCGACGCGCGCTCCGGTGCCCCGGTGCAGCGCCAACAGTGCCGACGCCACCGTGGACTTGCCCGAGCCGGACTCGCCGACTAGGCCCAGTGCGGCACCCTTCTCCAGCCGGAGGGAGAGCCCGTCGACGGCGCGCAGGTCCCCGAAGTCGACGACGAGGTCGCTCACTTCGACCAGAGGGGCGGAGGCCGAGGCGGAGTCAGCGGATGAAGCCGGGGAAGCGGCCTGGGCAGAAGCCGGGGCAGAGGCCGTCGAAGGAATCGTGGAAGGAGTCTTGGAGAAGTCGCTCATGCCAGCACCACCCGTCGGTCGGCCACCGCGTAGAGCACGTCCGCGACGGCGTTGGCGATGACCACGAAGAAGCCGATGACCAGGACCATGCCGACGACCACGGGAAGGTCGACGACGTTCACCGCGTGCACCAGTTCCTGGCCGATGCCGGGCAGTCCGAAGAGTGTTTCGGTGAGCACGGCGCCGCCGACCGCCGACCCGAAGGTGTTGGCGTTCAGCGCGATGATCGAGGCGAGCGCTCCCCGGACGGCGTGCCGCCCGATGATCGACCGCTCGCCCACGCCGTAGGCGCGGAAGGTCCGGATGTGGTCCTCGGCCAGCGTCTCCAGCATCGAGGCCCTGGTCAGCCGGGCGAACGCGGCGGCTTCGACGAGGGCGAGCGAGAGCCAGGGGAGCACCAGGTTCCACGCCCACTGCTCGGGGTCGTCGGAGAAGTTCACGTACTGCGGGAAGGGCAGCAGTTCCAGCTGGCCGCAGACGACGATCATCAAGATCAGGCCGATGACGAAGACGGGCGTCGCCGTGCCGGCGAGGGTGAGGCCGGTCAGGACCCGCTCGCTGATCCGGCCGCGCCGCCACGCGGAGAGCACGCCGGTGCCGACGCCGAGAACCAGCCATACGACCATCGCGCCGAACACCAGCGACAGGCTGACCGGCAGCTTCGTCAGGATCAGCCGCGTGACCTGCTGATCGGTCTGGTACGACAGCCCGAGGCAGGGCGCCGGGCAATGCTGGACGGAGGTGCCCGTCGAGTAGTCCTGCCCGATGAGGAGGCCCTCCAGGAAGTGCCAGTAGCGCACGTACAACGGGTCCCCGAGATGCAACTGCTCGGCGACCTGGTGCACTTGGAGGGGTGAGCAGCGCGGGCCGCAGGTGATCTGGGCGACGTTGCCGGGGGTGGCGTAGAAGACGACGTAGATGATCACCGAGATGGCGAAGAGGGTGACCGCGGTGCCGAGGGAACGGCGCAGGACGAACCCGCCGAAGCCGCTCATGCCGTGGCCTCCTTCGTCTCGTCGGCGGACGCGCCCGGCCGGGGCACACCCGCGACCTGCGGGGGCGTTCCGGCGTCCTGTGGGGGCGTTCCGGCGTCCTGCCGGGGCAGGCCCGTGCCGCCGCCGATGGGTACGCCCACGCTCGCGTCGGCCTTGGCCTCGCGCCTGCGGCCCGTGCCGACGCGCAGGCGGGATGCCGCGCGCGGGTCGAGGGCGACGCGCACGCCGTCGCCGAGGACGGTCAGGGCGAGGACGGTGACGAACAGCGCGCCGGCGGGCAGCAGCAGGTACTGCGGCGCGGCCTGGTACCAGACGTCGGCGGCGGTCAGCATCTGCCCCCAGGACGGGGTCGGCGGTTTCACGCCGACCCCGAGGAACGACAGGGCGGCCTCGACACCGATGTTCATCGGCACGAGGAGCGCGGAGTACGTGATGAGCGGGGCGGCGAGGCCCGGCAGCAGTTCGCGGCGGGCGATCCGCCAGGTGCCCCAGCCGCTGAGCCGGGCCGCGGCGACGTAGTCGAGCTGTTTGAGCGTGAGCGTCTGGGCGCGCACGATCTTCGCGAGGGTGCCCCAGGCGATCAGGCCGATGACGAGGGCGACGAGTACGGGACGCGGGAAACTGCCGGGCACGATGGCCAGCAGCGCCAGCGACATGATCATCAGCGGCAGCGCGACGATGATCTCGGTGACGCGGCTCAACAGTTGATCGACCCATCGGTTCCCGAGCGCCGCCGCGACGCCCACGACGACGGCGATGACGACCTGCACGATGGTCGCCGCGAGCGCGACGCCGAGGGAGACCCGGGCGCCGTACACGAGGCGGGCGAACAGGTCGCGGCCGGTCTGGGGTTCGACGCCGAGCCAGTGACCGGCGCCGATGCCGCCGAGCGGGCCGACGGGGACGCCGCCGCGCGCGGAGTCCACCAGCGAGGGGTGGTAGGTGCTGGGGTCCTGGCCCTCGATCGCCGTGAGCAGCGGTGCGGCGAGCGCGACCAGGACGAGCAGTGCGACGACGGCCGCCGCGACGAGGGCGGCGCGCTGCGCACGCAGCCGGCGCCAGAACTGACGGGCCCCCGAAGCCCCCGTGACGGACGTGTCCGTCACGGGGGCCGAGGAGGCGACAAGTGCCTCGCTCACGGTGCTACTTCACCGCGACCTGGGAGATGTCCAGCACGCCGGTCCAGTCGCTGATCACGATGTTCTTGACGCCCTCGCCGTACAGCCGCTTGTAGACGGGGTGGAACAGCGGCACGGTCAGCGCCTGCTCACCGATCTTCTTGTCCAGTGCGCCCCAGCGCTTGGCGGCCTCGTCAAGATCGGTCAACTTGTTGATCGCGTCAATCTCGTCATTGACCGACTTGTCATCGAGGAAGCCGGAGTTGAAGTTGGCTCCGTCCTTGACGATCTGCCAGCCGTCGAAGATCGGGGCCAGGAAGGGGCCGCCCGAGGGCCAGTCGGCACCCCAGTGGGCGAGGAAGAAGCCCGGCTCGGACTTGGCGCTGTGGATCTTGTCGCTGTAGTCGTTCTCCTCGAGACCCTGGAGCTTGACGGTGATGCCGGCCTTCTTGAGCGCGTCCTGGACAGCGGTCGCGATCTCCGGACTGGTCTCGAAGTCCTTGCTGTTGGAGTGGGTGAGCGTGATGGTCAGGCCGTTCTTGTGGCCCGCCTGCGCCAGCAGCTCCTTGGCCTTGGCCGCGTTGCCGGACGCGCCCGCCGGGAACAGGTCGTACGGCGTGTAGCCGAAGGACTTCTGGTTCGGCAGGTACGTCGTGGCGGGCTCGGCGAGCGACGAGCCGCCCGCGGCGTTGATCACCGAGCTGCGGTCGACTGCGTACGAGATCGCCTGGCGCACCTTCGGGTCGTCGAACGGCTTCACCTTCGGGTTGAAGGCGAGGTAGTTCGTGTAGCCGAAGTGCCCGGTGCCGACGCGCGAGGCCAGCGCCTTGTCCCCCGTCACCTTGGCGAGCTCGGCCGGGCCGAGGTTGGTGTCCGTGGTGACGGCGCCGGCGTCCGCGCCCTGGGAGGAGGACAGCCGCTGGTTGATCACGGAGGAGTCCAGGCCGGACCGTACGTCGATCTTGTCGGGGTAGGCCTTGCGCTCGGCGTCGGTCGACGCGGACCAGTACGTGTTGCGCTCCAGGGTGAGGCGCTCGCCGTCGTTCTCGTTCTTGACGACCTTGTACGGACCCGAGGAGACCGGGTGCTCCTCGTACTTCGTGCCGGTGTCCTTGGCCTTCGGGACGGGCGTGAACTGCGTCTGCGTGGCCAGGTAGGGGAACTCGCCCTCGGGCTTGTTCAGGTGGAAGACGAGGGTCAGCGCGTCCGGCGTCTCGATCGAGTCGAGGCCCTTCTTGTCCTTGTAGGGACCCTGGTAGCCGGCCCCGCCGATCAGCCAGTCCCGCAGGTAGGGGGCGCCCCCGGAGAGCTCGGCGGCGAAGGAGCGCTCGATGCCGTACTTGATGTCGGCGGAGGTGATCGGCGTGCCGTCCTCGTACTTGAGGCCCTTCTTCAGGGTGTACGTCCACACGGTCGCGTTCTTGCTCGGGCGGCCGGTGTCGGTGGCGAGGTCGGGGACGACCTGGGCGCCGGCGGCCCCGTTCTCGCGGTTGCGGGTGGTGAGCGTACGGAAGACGAGCGAGGGCACGTTGCCGCCGCCGGAGGTGTAGAGCCGCGCGGGGTCGAAGTCCGACTGCGGATTGGAGTTCAGGACGGTGAGTGTGCCGCCCTTGTGGGGCTGGGAGTCGCCACCGGAGCTCTTGGCATCGTTGTCCTTCGGCCCGCAGGCGGCGGCGCCCGCTGCCACGACCAGGCTGACGGATGCCGCGGCCACGCGGCGCGCTATGACGGACGGTTGACGCATCGGAAGACGACCTCTCGGATGACTCGAATACTGAGACGGAATGACGCGGAGTGAGACGGAGGAGCGCAGAGCTCGCCCAGGGCGTCAGGCGTCGGAGTCCGACCGGACCGAAAGAGGCACGGGCGCGCCGAACCGCTGAGGTTCGGGAGCGCACGGAAACAAGACGGGAAGGAAAGCGACGCACTCGCCGGGGGCGGGCGTCAGCAACAGTGAATGTCGGCCACGCAGAGCGCGGTCACGCCGAGGAGCGCCAGCTGAAGAGCGGCGCGAACGGAGGCGTGACGGGGTGACATGCGGAAAAATATGAACGATCTTTCGGCGCATGTCAACGCGGCCCGAGCGCTCCCTGTCAACTCCCGGGATAGGGCCAGGGGTTGGGCAGACAGTGGATTCCGTCATGGTCGAGGAACTTGGTCTGCTGCTGCATGACCGGGGCGAGATCGCCGTCCTTGCTGCAGGTGACGTGCCCGTATCCGAGCCGGTGGCCGACCTCGTGGTTGATCAGCATCTGCCGGTAGGAGTGAATCTTGTCACCGAAGCCGTAGGTCTTGGAGCCCTGGGCCCAGCGGTACGCGTTGATCATGACGCGCTCGGTGGACGCCGAGTCGCACGACACGTTGTCCTCCGTGGTGTCGAGGCCCGACTTGGCGCACCACTCGGCGGTGGTACCCGGGCTCGCCAGCGTGATGACGAAGTCCGGCTTCCCGGAGTCGACCCGCTCGAAGGTGCGGGCGCCGCCGTGGGCCCAGCTCCGTCCGTCGTTCAGGGTCTTCTGCACGGCGTCGGCGAAGAGCGCGCCGTCGAGACCGAGGCCCTCTTCGATGTCGACGCGGTAGGTGTACTTGTGCCCCTTGCCGGGCGCCTTGGCGACTCCGGGCACCGCGTCGAACTTCCCCGACGCCTTGAGCTTCGCGCCGAGCGGGTACGTCCTGGCCATCTTCTGGTCGTACGTCAGGGCCGCCGCGGCCACGTTCGGTTGCCCCGACTGGGTCGGCCGGTCGTCTCCGCGCGAGGCGGAGTCCTGGGTCACCCGGCCGGCGCCGCCGTCGGCGGATTCCGTCTTCGCGGCCGCGTCGTGCTGTCCCGTGGCCATCTGTCCGGCCACGACGACGGCCAGCACGGTGGTCACGGCTGCCGCCGCGATCCCGGTGAAGGCCCACCCCTTGCGGGCCTTGCCCTCGTCCTGCTCGTCGGTCTCCGGCAGCGGCCGCTCACCGGTCCCGGTGGACCGGGCGTTCCGGTCGGCGGCGGAGCCGCGGGGATCGGCGGCACGGGGGCCGGTCGTCCGCCCCGCCGCACCGCCGCGAGGCGCCGGAAGGTCGCCGCTCTCCTGCGTGTCGAGGTCGAACGCGTCGACGTACGCCTGCCGGGGGGTCGTCACGGCCTGCTGACGCTGCCGGGGGACCCGGGGCCCGGGAGGCGCGCCCTGTGGAGCCCCACCCGCCCTGGACTCCCCCCAGCCGCCGCCCTGTTCACGTTGCTCGGGATGCCCGCCCCGCACCTGCGGCATTCCGTGGGCGGGGGTCCCGTCGGGAAGACGCGGCACGCCGTGCGCCGGGGTCCCGTCGAAAAAACGCGGCACCCCACGCGCCGGGGTGCCGTCGTCGAAACGTGGGACGCCCTGTGCCGGAGTCCCGTCCGCGAATCGTGGCACCCCGCGCGCGGGAGTGCCGTCGGTCATCCGCGGGAAGCCGTGTGCCGGAGTCCCGTCAGGAAAACGCGGCACGCCGTGCGCCGGGGTGCCGTCCTGGAAACGTGGCACCCCACGCGCGGGAGTGCCGTCGGCCGGCCGGGGGAAGCCGTGTGCCGGGGGCGCGTCGTCGAAACGCGGTGCGCCTCGCTGTGGTTCGCCCTGCTGCGGGGTCCCGCCCGCGGGCGGATAGGGACCCAGGGGGCCGGGCGGGCGGGTCGCCGCGCGGCGGGCGCCGTCCGGGCCCGGCGCCGGAGCGGATGCCGCTTCCTCTGCCGGAACCGCTCGCGTCTGCGAGGTGTCCGTCCTGCCGGCCCGCCCCCGACGACTGTGTCGTCCCACTTCCCGCCTCAGCTCTCCGCGCCGATTGCCACCGAAGAGGTCAACTCTCCCAGGTCCGCCAGGAGTTCACGGAAGGCGGTGGCCACCGTCTCCGGATACTCCATCATGGCGACGTGCCCCGCCTCCGGCAGGGACAACAGCCGGGAGTCGCGGAAGGCACGGGCCGCGCGCTGCGCCATACGGTAGCCGACAAGTTGGTCGCGTCCGCCGTAGACCAGGAGCGTCGGGGCGAGCACCCGTTCGGCCTGACGCCACAGCCCGTGCTGGCCGCCCAGCGTGTAGGCGTTCACGACCCCGCGCGCGGAGCGTGCCATCGCGTCCCAGAAGTAGGGCAGGGCGAGCCGCCGCTCCATCTCCTCGACAGCGTTGCGGAAACCCTCGGGCGTCACGATGCCGGGATCGCCGTAACAGAGGGCCAGCACCCCCCGTACACGCTGCTCAGCGGACCATTCCTTGGTCAGCTTGGTGAACAGCGCCGCCACCCCGGGCAGCGCGAGCAGCGCGGTCGGCCACGCGGTGCGCTGCGCGCGGATCTCGGGCAGCGCGGGCGAGACCAGAGTGAGCGTCCGGACGAGATCCGGCCGGACGGCCGCGACGCGCGTCGTGACGGCTCCGCCTAGGGAATTGCCGAAAAGGTGTACGGGGCCGCGTCCGGACGCGTCGAGATAACGGATGACCGCGCGCGCGTGGCCGGTGACCGAGTAGTCGCCGTCGTCCGGCGGCGGCGAGTCGCCGAAGCCCGGCAGATCGAGGGCCTCGCTGTCCACGAGCCCGTCGAGCAGCGACATCAGCGCCGACCAGTTCTGCGAGGAACCGCCCAGACCGTGCACGTACAGCGCGGACGGCAGGTTCTCCCTGGCCGGAGGTCTCGACCGGATCGTCAGCGTGATGCCGGGCAGCCCGACCGACCGCAGTCGCTCCCCCTCCGCGACCCTGACGGCGCCGACCCTCGGCATGACGGTGGCGGCCGGCGCGGAAGGGAGTTCGGTCGAAGACATGCCGCAATGTTACGAGACGATCACGCGGGGGCTCATGTGTTCGCGGTCACAGATCGCGAGCGCATCGCATAGCGTCCGGATCGCGTGTCTCCTAGGCTTCGAACGAGGGCACTCGTACGTACATCAGGAGCGCACTCGTACCGTTCGGGAAGAGGAACCATGACAGTCGACCCGACAGACCCCGGAACATTCGACGACCAGTTCCGGGAAATCCTCGACACGGAGGCCCCTGAGGCCGACGCCGTCGAGCAGTCCGCCGAGGTGGATCCCGCGGACGATGTCGACCCGGAGCCCCCGGGCGACCGCCTCAACGCCGATGAGGCGGATCTCGCCGAGCAGGCCCGGGTCGTCCGGCTGAACGAGGACGACTACAGGTGACGTGACACCGCTGATCAGGGCCGTCGGGACGGCCGGGTGCCCAGCTCGTCCCCTTCGGCACACTGTGCGCCGTCCCGTCGGCGTCCGGTCCGTGAAATTCTGCGCTCGCACCGCACACAGCACGGTTACCGAAAAGTACGATGGCGGCGCGGCGCACACCGCACGTGGACAATTTTGGGAGGCGGCGTGACAGCCATCGAGCAGACAGAGGCAGCACGCCCGCGGGGCACTCGCCTGCCGCGCCGTGCCCGACGCAACCAGCTCCTCGGCGCCGCCCAGGAAGTTTTCGTTGCGCAGGGATATCACTCGGCCGCCATGGACGACATCGCCGAGCGCGCGGGCGTCAGCAAGCCGGTTCTCTACCAGCACTTCCCGGGCAAGCTCGATCTGTACCTCGCCCTGCTCGACCAGCACTGCGAGTCCCTGCTCCTGGCGGTACGGACGGCGCTCGCGTCGACCACGGACAACAAGCTGCGCGTCCGCGCCACCATGGACGCCTACTTCGCGTACGTGGAGGACGACGGCGGCGCCTTCCGGCTGGTCTTCGAGTCGGACCTGACCAATGAGCCGGCGGTGCGCGAGCGCGTCGACAAGGTGACGCACGAATGCGCCGAGGCGATCTGCGACGTCATCGCGGAGGACACCGGTCTCTCACGCGCCGAGTCGATGCTCCTCGCCTCGGGCCTCGGCGGTCTGGCCCAGGTGGTGGCCCGTTCCTGGCTGCACAGCGATCACAATGTCCAGCGCGACCAGGCGGTCCAGCTGCTGACCTCGCTCGCCTGGAGGGGGATCGCGGGGTTCCCGCTGCACGGCACCGATCACCAATGACCCACCGCATCACCGACACCAAGGAAGCGGCCGGGGGCGCACCCCTCGGCCGCTTCTTTGTTCCCGTCGGCTGTTCGCTCCTGGCGTTCCCGGGCGGAGCGTGCACCTCCCCTCGCCGGGCTAATGTGTGCTGCGTACGGCGCGTACGAACGCGCACATGACTGACCGTCGGAGGGACAAGGCCGTGGAGGTCAAGATCGGCGTGCAGCACGCGCCCCGCGAGATCGTTCTGGAGAGCGGTCAGACCCCGGAAGAAGTCGAGCGCGCGGTGTCCGAGGCGCTGTCCGGCAAGTCGCAGCTGCTGAGCCTCGTGGACGACCACGGCCGCAAGGTCCTGGTTCCGGCCGACCGGCTGGCGTACGTGGAGCTCGGCGAGCCCACGCAGCGCAAGGTCGGATTCAGCGCTCTGTAGAGAGCCAGCGCGACGAAGTGGTGTGAAGGGCCCGGTGACGATGTCACCGGGCCCTTCACGTACCACTCGCCGCACCTGGCCCGGCGCGTCCACAGATGGAGCACATGCCGGGCACAGGGGAGGGTTGCGTTCCGCACGTCAGGGGTAGGACCGGCTACGACCGATTTGCACCGGCCGTGCGGGAGGGACCCTCACCATGTTCTTGGAAGCGCTCGGCTCCGCGCTGCTCGGTTTCGCGCTGGCGTGGGCGGCCTCGTACCGCCTGCCCCACCGGTTGCCGGAACGCAGCCTGGTCCTGTCGACCGGGGTGGCGGGAGCCCTGTTCGGCGCCTTCCTGACGCACACGGCGCTGGGCTCCGGCCACTTCCTGGTCATCCTTCTCGGCGCGGCGGCCGTCTCCTTGGCGCTGCTGTCGCTGCTGCTCCGCCCCGAGGAGCGGTTTCGCCGCCGCTCGGCGACGGCGTAAGCCGTTCCGCGGACGCCGCTCCCGCGACCGTGAACCGCGCCCCTAGTCGGCTGATGCCGAGGGTGAGCCCCTGGCGGGCGGGCCGCTAGGCGGCGAGGCCCAGTGCGGCCATGCGCTTGGTGTGCGCCTCGGTGATCCGGGAGAACATCCGGCCGACCTCCGCGAGATCGAAACCGTCCGCGACACCGCCGACGAGCATCGTCGACAGGGCGTCTCGGTCGGCGACCACGCGCTGCGACTGGGACAGGGCCTCGCCCATCAAGCGTCGCGCCCACAGCGCGAGCCGGCCGCCCACCCGCGGGTCGGCGTCGATCGCGGCGCGCACCTTCTCGATGGCGAAACCGGCGTGACCGGTGTCGTCGAGGACACCGAGGACGAGCTTGCGGGTGTCCGAGTCGAGGCGGGCCGCGACCTCACGGTAGAAGTCACTGGCGATCGAGTCGCCGACGTACGCCTTGACGAGCCCCTCCAGCCAGTCCGAGGGAGCCGTCTGCCGGTGGAAGCCGTCGAGCGCTGCGACGAAGGGCTCCATCGCCTGCGTCGGCTCCGCGCCGACCGCGGAGAGCCGGTCCCGCAGCTGCTCGAAGTGGTGGAACTCGGAAGACGCCATCTTCGCCAGCTCCGCCTTGTCGCTGAGCGTGGGCGCCAGCTTGGCGTCCTCCGCGAGCCGCTCGAACGCCGCGAGCTCGCCGTACGCGAGCGCTCCGAGCAGGTCCACCACCGCGGCGCGGTAGTGCGGCTCGGCCGAGGCCGTGTCCCAGTTCTGCGCGGCGACTCCGGTGGCCGCGGGGGCGGTGTCGGCGGGGGCCTCGGCGGGCTTCTCAGCGGCGTTGTCAGGCGTCGTCATGAAGCGCACAATAGCCCGCTCACAGCACGAGGGAAGTCCCTGGTCAACCAGTGTGACGACGACTACGTGACCAAATCGGCCATCGCATGTGCGCGATTCCGGGGTATGGTGGTAATGCGCCCGGCGAGTAAATTCGACGGGCCGCACGAATGAGGATGCCCGGTCGGTGGCCCGATCGGCTCCGACCCGACAGCCCTCCTCGTCGGTACGGCACATTGCGTACGGCATCCGGAGGGAACCCTCAGCGGCACGAGAGCTCGAGCGTCGGCAGTGGTCCCATGCCACTCGGCCCGCCCGTCAAGAGCGGCCGACGTTCCCGGCACGGTCCCGTCACGACCCCCGCGCTCGCCTCGCACCGCGTACACAGAAGAGGCAGCACCCTGACTACGACTTTCCGAGACCTCGGAATCCTTCCTGAGACCGCCGAAGCCCTTGAGGCCGTCGGCATCATCAACCCCTTCCCCATCCAGGAGATGACGCTCCCCGTCGCCCTTTCCGGCAGCGACGTCATCGGCCAGGCCAAGACCGGCACCGGCAAGACGCTGGGCTTCGGCCTTCCGCTCCTGGAGCGCGTCACCGTCCCCGCGGACGTCGAGGCGGGCCGGGCCAAGCCCGAGCAGCTCACCGACGCCCCGCAGGCCCTCGTGGTCGTCCCGACGCGCGAGCTGTGCACCCAGGTGACCAACGACCTGCTGACCGCGGGCAAGGTCCGCAACGTGCGCGTTCTCGCCATCTACGGCGGCCGGGCGTACGAGCCGCAGGTGGAGGCCCTGAAGAAGGGCGTCGACGTCATCGTCGGCACCCCCGGGCGGCTGCTGGACCTCGCGGGCCAGAAGAAGCTCAACCTCAAGCACATCAAGGCGCTCGTCCTCGACGAGGCCGACGAGATGCTCGACCTGGGCTTCCTGCCCGACGTCGAGAAGATCATGAACATGCTGCCGCCCCGCCGTCAGACGATGCTGTTCTCGGCCACCATGCCGGGCGCGGTCATCGGTCTCGCGCGCCGCTACATGTCGCAGCCCACGCACATCCGCGCCTCCGAGCCGGACGACTCGGGCGCGACGGTCCGCAACACCGCGCAGTTCATCTACCGCGCGCACAACATGGACAAGCCCGAGTTGGTCGCCCGCATACTGCAGGCCGACGGCCGTGGCCTGGCCATGGTCTTCTGCCGCACCAAGCGCACGGCGGCCGACCTCGCCGACCAGCTCCAGCAGCGCGGCTTCGCCTCCGGCGCGGTCCACGGCGACCTCGGCCAGGGCGCCCGTGAGCAGGCGCTGCGCGCGTTCCGCAACGGCAAGGTCGACGTCCTCGTCTGCACCGACGTCGCGGCCCGCGGTATCGACGTCGAGGGTGTCACCCACGTCATCAACTACCAGTCCCCCGAGGACGAGAAGACGTACCTGCACCGCATCGGCCGCACCGGCCGCGCGGGCGCCAAGGGCATCGCGATCACCCTCGTCGACTGGGACGACATCCCGCGCTGGCAGCTGATCAACAAGGCGCTGGACCTCGGCTTCGGCAACCCGCCGGAGACGTACTCCACGTCCCCGCACCTCTTCGAGGAACTGAGCATCCCGGTCGGCACCAAGGGTGTCCTGCCGCGTTCCGAGCGCACCCGCGCCGGGCTCGCGGCCGAAGTGGTCGAGGACCTGGGCGAGACCGGTGGCCGTGGCGGCCCGCGTGGCCGCGGTGGCCGTGCGGCGGCGCCGTCTACCACCGAGCGCGAGCGTGAGCGCCCGGCGCGTACGCCGCGCCAGCGCCGTCGTACGCGCAACGGTGCGCCGATGGACGAGACCTCCGAGTCCACGTCCCCCGAGACGACCACGGAGTCTCCCGCGTCGGTCGAGGCGACCGAGCCCCGCACACCGCGCCGCCGTCGGCGTACGCGCAGTGGAGCGGGCTCCGAGCCGGTGGCCGCCGCTGCCGTGGCCGCCCCGGTGGCCGAGGCCGCCGAAGCCGCCGTCGCGACGGCGGAGGGTGTCACCGACGAGCCGGCCGCGCCGCGCCGTCGCCGGGCCCGGAGGGGCGCCGAGCCCACCGGGACCGCTGTCGAGTCGCCGGAGGCGGCTGTGACCGCTGCCGAGGCCGTGGTCGAGAGCGTCGCCGCCGAGGTCGTCGCCGAGGCTCCGGCCAGGCAGACCCGCCGTCGGACCCGCAAGGCCGCCGAGACGGTCGCCGAGGCCGTCGCGGTCACCGAGGCTCCGGCCGAGCCCGTGCGGCGCCGGACCCGCAAGGCCGCGGAGGCCGTTCTCGACACCGTCGAGGCCGCCGCGACCGAGGTCGCCGAGACGGTCGCCGAGACCAAGCCCCGGCGCACCCGCGCCAAGGCCGCGACCACCGTCACGGACA
>NZ_JBIAIQ010000013.1:0-33999 GCF_042871525.1 Streptomyces sp. NPDC005784 | reverse complement strand
CGGACCCGCAAGGCCGTCGCCGACGCCGACATCCCGGCCCAGGCCGCCGACGAGACCGAGGCGAAGCCCGCCACGCGTCGACGCACCCGCAAGGCCGCGGAGGCCGTCCTGGACACCGTCGAGGCCGCCGCGACCGAGGTCGCCGAGACGGTCGCCGAGACCAAGCCCCGGCGCACCCGCGCCAAGGCCGCGACCACCGTCACGGACACCGCCGAGACCGCCGAGCCGACGGACGCCAAGCCCGTACGCCGCCGGACCCGCAAGGCCGTCGCCGACGCCGACATCCCGGCCCAGGCCGCCGACGAGACCGAGGCGAAGCCCGCCACGCGTCGACGCACCCGCAAGGCTGTCGCCACGGAGCCCACGGAGCCCACGGAGAGCTGATCTCCCTTCCGATGGCCCGGTCCCCCCTTCCGGTGGGACCGGGCCATCGGCGTTTCCGCCCTCCTCGCACCGCCACCGGCCCCGTCACCTGCCCCCGCCACGAACCCGCGGCCGGACCTGCACGTCCCGCCGCGCCCCACCTGCCGCCGGACCCGCCTCACGCCCCCACCTGACGCCGGTCCTGCCGCGCACCCGGCCGGTCCGCCTCGCACTCCTGCCTGCTCGTCGCCCGACCCCGCCGGCCGGTCCCGCCACGCCCCCCTTCCGGCCCCGTCAGCCGCCCCCGGCGGTCCGGCCTCCCAAGCCTGCTGGTCCGGTCCCGCGGCCCTGGCTTTCCCGGGCTTCCGACCGTC
Source organism: Streptomyces sp. NPDC005784 (assembly GCF_042871525.1). NCBI lineage: Bacteria > Bacillati > Actinomycetota > Actinomycetes > Kitasatosporales > Streptomycetaceae > Streptomyces > Streptomyces sp. NPDC005784. Next base: position 33,262 of record NZ_JBIAIQ010000013.1, on the reverse strand, counting down.
GCTGTCCGGCCGCCGGCCCTTTCCACTCCGGCGGCCCTTCCACTCCGGCGCCCGGGAGTTCGGCCTCGCCCCGCCGGGGGCGCCCGGTCACCGGTCGCCGAATTCCGCGGCAGGGTCGTGGGGCCGGCCGCCCGCGGACCCCACCCGGCACCGGCCCCGGACCGCCCCACCCGCCGAGCGTCCGTCGCCGACGCCCGATAGCCTCCTCCGCATGAGCAGGCCCTACACGTTCGTTCCGCCCGCCGGTGTCCGCGCCTACCGGCTGTCGACCGCGCGCGGCGAGTTCGCCGTGCTCGACGCCGTGCCGGACGGTCGGCCCAGGGGGACCGCCCTGCTGCTGCCGGGGTTCACCGGGAGCAAGGAGGACTTCATCGCGCTGCACGCGCCGTTGGCCGCGGCGGGGTACCGGACATTGGCCGTTGACGGGCGCGGACAGTTCGAGAGCGGCGGGCCGCGGGACGACGAATCGGCTTACGCGCAGAGCGAGTTGGCGCAGGACGTGCTCGCGCAGGCGGCCGCCGTCGGCACCCCCGTCCACCTCGTGGGGCACTCGCTCGGCGGCCAGATCGCCCGCGCCGCGGTACTGGTCGACCCGTCGCCGTTCGTCTCACTGACGCTCATGGCCTCCGGCCCCGCCCAGATCTCCACGCCTCAGCAGCAGCGCGTCAAGCTGTTGCGGGACGCGCTGGCCGTGATGAGCATGGCCGAGGTGTGGGAGGCGATCCGGGCGATGGAGCCGCCCGAGGAGACGGACACGGGCGGGCTGGACGCCGGGCTCGACGACCTCGCCGACCTGCGCCGCCGCTGGCTCGGCAACAGTCCCGCCCAGCTCGTCGCCACGGGCCGCCAGCTCTGCGACGAGCCCGACCGCGTCGCCGAACTGGCCGCCGTTCCCCTGCCGAAGCACGTCATATCCGGCGAGCGCGACGACACCTGGCCGGTCTCCCTGCTGGACACGATGGCCGTACGACTGGACGCGCACCGCACGGTCGTCGAGGGGGCGGAGCACTCCCCGAACGCCGACCAGCCCCTGGAGACGGCCCGCGCCCTGGCCGCATTCTGGGACAGCACCGGCCCGCACTCCGCGACCTGATCCGAACGACAGCCCCTGCCCAGTACGACCGCGCGGGCGCGGTAGTACTGGGCCCGCGCCTGCATGCCTAGTACTGCGCCTGCAAGTGCTCCCAGAAGCCGTCCCGCAGGGCGCGGCGCAGGTCCGACTGTCCGCGCAGGGAGTACTGGAGCAGCCCCTCGGCCTCGACCAGCAGGTCCTGGTCGACCGAGCCGGGAAGGTAGGGGTGCCCGGGAAGCAGCTCCACCAGGGATTCGCGGCCCCGGGCGGCCAGCCACTTCGCGGCGATCTGTGCGCCCACGAAGCGCACGTCCTCCCGGGTGGGCCGGGCCGCCGCCGTCGGGTCGTACGACTGGGCGGTCCGCCTGGCCACATACGGCTTGAAGAAGTCGAGGTCGAGCGTGCGCTGGCTGTCGACCTCCCAGAGAAGCGGCTCGGCCTGGTTGCGGCCCTCGGGCGCCTCGATGCCCCAGAGGTGGACCCGGGCGCCGTAGCCCTGCGCCGCCTCGACCGCGGAGACGAGGTCCTCGTCGCCGCCGAGCAGCGCCGCGTCACTGATCGCGCGGTGCCGGGCGAGGGACTCCAGGTCCGACCTGATGAGTGAATCGACGCCCTTTTGCTGGTTGTTGGCGTTCAGGTTGCCCAACCGGACCTTCACGTCCGGGAGTTCGGCGATTGACTGCTGTTCCGCGGTGTGGATACGGCGTCGCGCGCCGTCGTACCAGTAGACGCGCAGCAGCCGGCTGTCCGCGAAGATCGTGCGGGCCCGGTCGATGAGCGCCTCGATGAGGCCCTCGGTGTCCAGGTCGAACGAACGGCGGTCCTCCGTGCCGGCGACGAGCCGTCCCGCGGCCGCGTACAGATATCCGGCGTCGACGAAGATCGCATGGGTGGAGGGGGTCTTCGCGACCTCGGCGAGCATGCGCTGAAGCAGCTCGTTCGTACGGTCTATGCGGGCGGCGAGCGCCGCGTGGTCGTCGTTCATCAATGCCATTGTCCCGACGGTCACGCTGCGAACACAACTGGCGTCGTTCAGTCTCCGCCACCCGGCCTACCCGCCGGTAATTAGGTTCTCGAAAAATTTCCTTAGCGTAGGGAATGTTTGTAACACGCATCCCGTTGAATCCGTATAAGAGCGAGGCAGAGGTGCCTCGCTCTTCACACACAAGTAGTTCTCCTCAGGAGGATGACCAGACGAAGGGTGAAGCCCATGCGCTTCGAAATCATGCGACTCGACGATGTCGACGGCACGCCCGTGGACAGCACTGTCGTAGACGCCGCCTCCGTCAACCGGATCGTTCAGCAGGCCGCCGCCATCGGGCAGCGACTGTGGATCCGCCCGGCCGGTACAACCGCTTCGTAACACGACGATCATCCGCTTCGCCGTACGAGGACGCACCGAACGCACCTCGTAGGACCGAAACGCGTGGCGGACCGCAGACGCTTCTCAGACTTCAGAGCCCCGCACGGCGAGGATGCCGTGCGGGGCTCTGCGCGTCCGGACGAAGCGGTGGGCTCCGCCGGACCGCCCGGGGAAATGCCGTCAGCTCCCCTGGATCACCTGCGTGACGCCGTTGATGATCTGCTGCACCGCGATGGCGGAGAGCATCATGCCCGCGAGCCGGGTCACCAGCACCACGCCACCGTCCTTGATGACGCGGATGATCAGCAACGAGTAGCGCATGACGACCCACAGCACGACATGGATCGCGAGGATGGCGCTCCACAGCGAGACCTGAGTGGCGACGGTGTCGGCCTTCTGCACAGCGAGGATCACGGACACGATCGCGCCGGGCCCGGCGAGCAGCGGCATGCCCAGGGGTACGAGGGCGACGTTGACGTCCTTGGTCTGCTTCGGCTCGTCGGTCTTGCCGGTCAGCAGGTCGAGGGCGATGAGCAGGAGCAGGAGTCCGCCCGCGATCATCAACGCGGGTACCGAGACGTGCAGGTAGTCCAGGATCTGGTGCCCGAGGAGCCCGAAGACGGTGATGACGCCACCGGCGACGCAGACCGCCTGGAAGGCCATCCGCCGCTGCACCCTGGCGGGGCGGCCGGCGGTGAGCGCCAGGAAGATCGGGGTGATCCCGGGGGGATCCATGATGACGAAGAGGGTGACGAACAGGGAGCCGAAGACGGCGACGTCGAACATGGTGAAGGAAAGCCTTGCGAGGTGGTGGGAGAGGGTGGGCGGGTCTTCCGGCCACCGCTTCGGGCAGTCGTTCCGCGAGGCGGAACAGGGCGGCACGACCGGCGGTGCCGGGTGCCTGGGAACGGGCCGGTGAACACGGTTCCGGCCGAGCCTGGGGCGGGACGTACACCCCGGATGTACGCCCCTTGCGGGCGCGAGTCCGTCCGACGGCCGGCCGAGCAGGGCCGGAACGCGTGACCCCGGCCCGGCGACGACCGGGACAACCGACCGGACCGGGCGCGAGCCTCAGTGCGCGCGCCGCCCGGCGGCCGGCAGGCGTCCTACGACACCGACCCGGTACGGACGGGCCTCCCGCACGGGCCTCACGACACTGCCCCGTCGGCACCCGCACCGGCAAGCACGGGCGCGGCCGCAACCGCAGTCACGCGAAGAGAGTCATGCGAAGAGGCAGAGGCACAGGCCTGACGGAACCGGTCCCGCATGGAACGTCCGGGGTTCAGGCTCCGCCCGCGCCCGGTACCGGGAACGCCCCGGTGGCGCGGCGGGTGATCTCCCCGTAGACCTCGGGGTCGGTCGTGAACTCCCCGAGCACACAGGTCTTGCGGCTGCCGTGGTAGTCAGACGAGCCCGTGGTCAGCAGCCCCAGTTCGGAGGCCAGACCGCGCAGCCGCGCCCGGGTGGCCGGCTCGTGGTCCATGTGGTCGACCTCGATGCCGTCGAGCCCGGCGGTGGCGAGCTCCGCGATCACCGACTCCGGCACGGTGCGGCCCCTCTTGGACGCGGCCGGGTGCGCGAGGACGGCGACGCCCCCGGCCCCCTTGACCAGCCGGATCGCCTCGAAGGGGTCCGTCTCGTGCTTGGGGACGTAGGCGCGACCGCCGTCGGCGAGCCACTGCCCGGTGAAGGCGTCGGAGACGCTGTCGACGACGCCCAGTTCGACCAGCGCGGAGGCGACGTGCGGGCGCCCGACCGATCCGTCGCCGGCGATGCGCGCCACCTGTTCCCAGGTGATCGGCACGCCGAGTTCCCGGAGCCTGGCGATCATGCCCTGGGCGCGCGGCACCCGGTCGTCCCGCACCAGTTCGCGCTCGGCGAGCAGTGCGGGCTCCTCGGCGTCGAAGAGGTACGCCAGCAGGTGCATGCTGATGCCGTCGATCCGGCAGGAGAGTTCGGCACCGGTGACGAGGGTGAGCCCCTCGGGCAGTGCGGCGATCGCCTCGGCGTACCCGCGCGTGGTGTCGTGGTCGGTCAGCGCGACGACGTCCAGACCGGCGGCCGCAGCGTTGCGCACCACCTCGGCCGGGGTGTCCGTACCGTCGGAGGCGGTGGAGTGGGCGTGCAGGTCGATGCGCACTACGCGGACTCCAGGCGGTGACGGAACGGACGGGGACGCTCAAGGATAACGGGAATCCGCGACCCTCTTGTCACACCCGTACCGGCCGAGCACCCCCTACCGACCAGGCCGAAACCGGCATCCGGTCCACCAGGGGAAGGCCCCGCGGAGCGCTAAGGCTCCAGGATGCGCGGCGACAGCGCGCCGCACGGCAGCAGGTCCACCTCGGCGCCCGCGTCGCGCAGATCCGTCAGGACCAGTTCGTCGTACATCAGCAGTCCGGTCTGCTCGGGCCAGACGACGGCCCACAGCCACAGCCCGAGCGCCTCGCCCGCGAAGACGGCACGGTCGTCGGGGGAGCTGGAGACATGCCAGAGCGGGGTGGGCCGGCCCGCCGCGAGGACCTTCGCCTGGGGCGGTTTCTCGACACTCATGTACGGGCCGGGATCGGGTCCGTCCATGCCCGCGTACCGCGCGCCGAGGCCGACGCCCAGTTCCTCGGCGACCAGGATCAGCTCTCCCATGCCGCCCAGTGGTCCGGGCCCCGAGCAGGCGATGGCGGTGGCCCTGCCTCCGCTGCGGTCGTCCCCCGCGAACGCCGCTCCGGTGAACAGCCAGCCGACGGGGAGCGGCCACGGCATCCACACCGGTACCCGGGCGCGGTGCACGACCACACCGAGGGCCTCGACGCTGGGCGGGATCACGGGCTGCAGCGGATGCACCGTGCCGTGCACATCGCACTGCCAGGAATCGGCAAAAAGGCCGGGAGCCCTGACCCGGCCACCACACTTCGGGCAACTGGGTTCGCCCCTCATAGGGCCCAACGGTCCTCTCCGTCGTTCGTCGCGTCAAGGACGATCACCCGTCCGGCGTGTGCCTGTCATGTCAAAAACTACGTGCATCTTGCATTAATTAGCGCACCTAACTTATTGTGTGTATAAGGCAACGATCCAGCTGGTGCACAGTGGAGGAGCGGGCATGATCAAAAGCACGGAAGGCCCCGCCGGCGGCGACACGTTCGACGCCGGCGCGGGCGGCATCCTGCGCCAGCCCAGGGCCGTATGGGCGACCGCCGGGGCGTCCGTCGTCGCGTTCATGGGTATCGGGCTCGTCGACCCGATCCTGCCGTCCATCGCCCGGGGCCTCGACGCCACGGCCGGCCAGGTGTCCCTGCTCTTCACCTCGTACTTCCTGATCACCGCCGTCGCGATGCTGGTGACCGGGTTCGTCTCCAGCCGGATCGGCGGCCGCAGGACCCTGCTGCTCGGCCTCGCGCTCGTCGTGGTCTTCGCCGGACTCGCCGGCACCTCGGGATCGGTCGGCGAACTTGTCGGATTCCGGGCCGGCTGGGGCCTCGGCAACGCGCTGTTCGTCTCCACCGCCCTCGCCGTCATCGTCGGCGCGGCGGCCGGCGGCAGCGCCGCGGCGATCCTGCTGTACGAGTCCGCGCTGGGCCTCGGCATGGCCTGCGGACCCCTGCTGGGAGCTCTGCTCGGCAACGCCAGCTGGCGCTACCCGTTCTTCGGCACCGCGTTCCTGATGGCGATCGGCTTCCTGTGCATCACGGCGTTCCTGAAGGAGCAGCCGAAGCCCGCGCGCAGGACCTCACCGCTCGACCCGCTGCGCGCCCTCGGGCACGGCGGCCTCGCCTCCGTCGCGGCCTCCGCGTTCTTCTACAACTACACGTTCTTCACCGTGCTGGCCTTCACCCCGTTCGTGCTGAACATGACGCCGTACAAATCCGGCGCGGTGTTCTTCTGCTGGGGCGTGCTGCTCGCGGTCTTCTCGGTGATCGTGGCGCCGCGCATGCAGGCGCGGTTCGGCTCACTGAAGGTGCTGGGCGGCTCCCTGGTACTGCTCGCCGCCGACGTGCTCGTCCTCGGTTACGGCGACCACACCACCGCCGTCGTCTGCACGATCCTGTCCGGTGCCTTCATCGGCGTGAACAACACCGTCTACACGGAGCTGGCCCTCGGGGTCTCCGACGCGCCGCGCCCGGTGGCGAGCGCCGGCTACAACTTCGTGCGCTGGTTCGCGGCCGCGGCGGCGCCGTACTTCGCTCCGAAGATCGAGGGGTGGAGCAACATCCGCGTCCCGTTCTTGGTCGCCGCGGTCACCGCGCTGCTGGGCGCGGCGGTGGTCTACGTACGGCGCGACGCGCTCACGAAGGAGGCCGAGGAGCTGGAGCCGGTCCACGCCACCGAGGACAGTGTCACGGTCTTCGCCAACTGACCGGCCATGAGCCTGGATTGACATGCCGTCACATCCGAACGTCACATCCGATGGTCCTGGGCCGGCCGGGTCGGTCAGTCCAGGGGAACGGACTTGCGCAGCGGATCGCGCAGGTCCGTTCCGCCGTTCAGCCAGCGCTCCTGGAGTGCGCCGGCGCCGTGAACCCGTTTCCAGGCGGCCTCGTTGGGCGTCATCGGGAGCAGCGGCAGGAAACGCACGGGATCGGCGGGCTCGTCCAGTTCCAGGTCCTCCACCAGGCCGCCGGACTCCGCGACCAGGACGGAGGTGAACGGTGCGCCGGGCCACAGGGGTTCACCCACGTCGAGCGAGGCGCCGGAGGCCACGACGAGACCCTCGACCTGGGGAGAGGCGGCGAGCACGGCCATCGGGCGGAGCACCTTGTCGGTGTCGGCGCCGGCCGGGCGGACCGAGAGGATCAACTCGGCGCGCGGGCCCTTCACCGGATCGGCGAGCACGGCGGTGGGGTCCGCCATCGGCTGGGCGGACATGCCGAGCGTGGCGTAGCGGACGATGTCGCCCTCGGTGAAGCGCAGCACCTCGATGCGGTCGGTGCCCAGGAAGGTGACCGCGGCCCGCGCGTCGGGTTCGCCCAGCGCGGAGCGCAAACGGGCCTCGACCAGAGGAAGAACATCAGCCATGAACCGAGCATAGGCCGCGCCAATCGCGCCAGGGTGCACCGGACCCCGGTCAACAACGCGCAAAGCGGGGCCTTGACGTATCGGTGCGCTGATAGTCTTGGCCGCTGGTCGGAGCAGTGCATGACTGAAGGCCCCACCAGGCCCTCATGGCACTGCGGGAGTTGCTCCCGGGCTCCGACGCACTGAGACTGATCTGACTCCCCTTCGGAGGGAGACAGACTCCCCTTCGGGGGATGGATCGTCCCTCACGGGGGACCGACCGGAGGAGGTGGGGCTGCAATGGACCGAAGTCGACCGTGCAGTACCACCCGCTCTTCCGGTCGCTGAGTCCGTAGCTGGTTCCGCTGGGTTTTCAGCCCTGCCGGCTGCCGCCTCCCGCAATCGTGTGCATACGTGTCAGCGTTGCCCGGTGCACCACGGAAGAGCGCTTCGTTTCCGCCTGATCTGTCCGATCTGAACCCCTGATCTGTCTGATCTGAATCAGTAGCGAAGCTGCCACCGCGACGGTGCGGTGCTCCCCGCTTTGTGGACGTGCCAAACATCCGCAGTCAGGACGTCCCCATTCCGGGTAGTTCCAACCGTCGCCGGCCGCCTCCGTTGCGAAAAGGAGCCTGCCATGTCGATGATCCGTGACCTGCGCGCCGCGGTCCGCCCCCGCCCCTCCCTGCGCAAGGACAGTGGCTCGTACGACACCACCCGTGACCCCGGCACCCCGTCGGCCGTGGTCGACTGCGCCGTCTACCGCGACGGCGCCCGGGTCGCGACGCGCTCGCCGCTCACGCCGCAGGAGGCGATGCGTCAGGTGCGGCGCGACGGCGGCTTCGTGTGGATCGGCCTGCACGAGCCCACCGAGGACGAATTCGCTGTCATCGCCCGGGAGTTCGGGCTGCACCCGCTGGCCGTGGAGGACGCCGTCCAGGCCCACCAGCGACCCAAGCTGGAGCGCTACGACGACTCGCTCTTCACCGTCTTCAAGACCATCCACTACGTCGAGCACGACCGGCTGACGGCGACCAGCGAGATCGTCGAGACCGGCGAGGTCATGTGCTTCACCGGACGGGACTTCTTCATCACCGTCCGGCACGGCGGGCAGGGCTCGTTGCGCGCGCTGCGGCACCGGCTGCAGGACGACCCCGAGCTGCTCTCCAAGGGCCCCTCGGCAGTGCTGCACGCGATCGCCGACCATGTCGTCGACGGCTACATCGCGGTCGTGGACGCCGTGCAGGACGACATCGACGAGGTCGAGACCGAGGTGTTCTCGCCGGGCCGCAAGGGCACCCCGCGCGGCACGGACGCCGGGCAGATCTACCAGCTCAAGCGCGAGGTACTGGAGTTCAAGCGGGCGGTGTCGCCGCTGCTGCGTCCGATGCAGCTGCTGAGCGAGCGCCCGATGCGGCTGATCGACCCCGACATCCAGAAGTACTTCCGCGATGTCGCCGACCACCTCGCGCGTGTGCAGGAGCAGGTCCTCGGCTTCGACGAACTGCTCAACTCGATCCTCCAGGCCAACCTCGCGCAGGCCTCCGTGGCGCAGAACGAGGACATGCGCAAGATCACCTCATGGGCCGCGATCGTCGCCGTACCGACCATGGTCTGCGGTGTGTACGGCATGAACTTCAAGTACATGCCCGAGCTGCACTGGCGCTACGGCTACCCGGTGATCATGGGTGTCACGGTCGGGCTCTGCCTGGGCATCCACCGCATCCTGAAGCGCAACGGCTGGCTGTAGTACCGGCTGGATAGTCTTGGTCCCATGACGCAAGAGCTGCTCGACCAGGCCCTCGTCGAGGAGGCCACCAAGAAGTCCGGGCTGATCTGGGTGCGCGGCACCGGTGTGCCGGCGCCCCCCGGTCCGGACCGCGAGGTGCCCACCCGGGCGTTGTGGCACGTGTGGCACGACGGCGCGGCCTGCCTGGTCGGCGACGGACCCGGCGAGCAGCCGCTGCCGGGGCTGATCGACGGCGGCGACGCGGTCGTCACCGTACGCAGCAAGGACAAGGGCGGACGGCTCGTCTCCTGGTCCGCCGGCGTCGTGGAGCTCGCCGCGCACACCCCGGAGTGGGAGGCGGCCGTCGGGGAGCTCAAGGGCAAGCGGCTGAACGCCCCGGACGGGGAGGCCATGCCGGAGCGCTGGGCACGCGAATGCCGGGTGCTGCGCCTGGAACCGACGGGCGCGACCGCCGAACTGCCCGACGGTTCGCTCGCCGAACGGCCGCTGCCGACCCCGGCGACGACCCGCCGGCCGATCCCGGCGGCGCTGCCCCGCCTGCTGATGAAGCGGCGCAAGCGCGGCTAGCCGCGCGGGGTTACGACGAGGGCAGCTGCCGCCCGTAGTCGACCGTGTCCTTCTTGGACGGCTCTGCCAGCGGGAAGTCCTTGCCCCACTCGGTCAGACGGAGGGTGCCCGCGTTGCCCGCTCGCCCCAGCAGGAGCGGGTACGGGGTGCCCTCCAGGGACACGTCCAGGGTGCCGCCCGAGCCCTTGTCGCCGGTGATGCGGATGGTGCGGACGCCGGACTGGTCGTGGTGACCGTCCTTGGCGAGGGCGCCGTGCAGACCGAGCAGCCCGTCGAGCAGGACGTCCTTGTCGGTGAAACCGCTGAACCGCTTGTACGCGGGGTCGCCGGTCGGCACCTTCACATACATGCCCCCGAGCTTGTCCGCCGCCGCGGTGTCCGCCGACTTGCCGCCGCTCTTGGCGTCCTGATGGGCCCAGAAGTCGCCGTCGGCCTTGAGGAAGAGGTGCTCACCGACCCGCAGCAACCGGAAGCTGGCCCCCTTCGAGGTGACCGAGCCGCTGCCGCCGTCGGACTTGAGGCGCATGTCGAGGGTGAACGTGGTCCCGTTGGAGACGACCGTCCCGGAGAGCCGCACGGTCGGCGCGGTCTCGGCCGCCTTCTTCGTCTTCGCCTGGATGACGGCGGCGGACAGCTTGCCGACCCCGTTCGTGCCCGCGTCCGGATCCCCGCTGCCGCACCCCGTCAGCCCCGTGCCTGTCACGGCCAGTGCGCACATCGCGGCCATCGTCACGGCTCTGCGGGTACGGCCCTGGGGAATTGCAGTCACAGGTGGGGCTGCCTTTCGTGCGGTCCTCAAACGGCGTACGGCAGCGTACCGGGGCGACAAGCACGCGACGGAGGCAGTCCGTCCGGACCGCCCACCAGGGCGCCTCCGACCGGGACGGGCTAGCCTGAAGCCCACCCGAGCGGACAGAACGGCATATAACGCTTCGAAGCGAAGGAGGCGCGGGCATGGCCGCAGCCGCCCCCCGGATCTTCGTCTCGCACCTGGCCGGCGTCGCCGTCTTCGACCCGAACGGCGATCAGGTGGGCCGGGTGCGGGATCTCGTCGCCATGCTGCGCGTCGGACGGCGGTCGCCCCGCATGCTCGGCCTCGTCGTCGAACTGTCCACGCGCCGCCGGATCTTCCTGCCCATGACCCGGGTGACCGGCATCGAGTCCGGCCAGGTCATCACGACCGGCGTCCTGAACGTGCGCCGCTTCGAGCAGCGGCCCACCGAACGGCTCGTCTTCGGTGAACTGCTCGACCGGCTCGTGACCCTCGTCGAGACGGGCGAGGAGGTGACCGTCCTGGACGTGTCGATCCAGCAGCTGCCGGCCCGCAGGGAGTGGGAGATCGGCCGGGTCTTCGTGCGCAAGGGGCGCAGCGGCGCCTTCCGGCGCACCAAGGGCGAGACGATGACGGTCGACTGGTCCTCCGTCACCGGGTTCTCCCTGGAGGAGCACGGGCAGGGCGCGGAGAGCCTGCTCGCCACCTTCGAGCAGCTGCGCCCGGCCGACCTGGCGAACGTGCTGCACCACTTGTCACCGAAGCGGCGCGGCGAGGTGGCCGCCGCCCTCGACGACGACCGTCTCGCCGACGTCCTCGAAGAGCTGCCCGAGGACGACCAGATCGAGATCCTCGGCAAGCTCAAGGAGGAGCGCGCGGCCGACGTCCTGGAGGCGATGGACCCCGACGACGCGGCCGACCTGCTCGCCGAACTGCCCACCGAGGACGTGGAGCGGCTGCTGACGCTGATGCGGCCCGGCGAGGCGGCGGACGTCCGGCGGCTGATGGCGTACGCGGAACGGACGGCGGGCGGGCTCATGACCACCGAACCCATCGTGCTGCGGCCCGACGCGACCGTCGCCGACGCGCTCGCCCGGGTCCGCAACCCCGACCTCTCCCCCGCGCTCGCCGCCCAGGTGTACGTGTGCCGCCCGCCGGACGAGACGCCGACGGGCAAGTACCTGGGGGCGGTGCACTTCCAGCGGCTGCTGCGCGATCCGCCGTTCACCCTGGTCGGCTCGCTCGTCGACGACGACCTCCAGCCGCTGGCCCCTGAGGACGAGCTGCCCGTGGTCGCCGGGTTCTTCGCGACGTACGACATGGTGGCGGCCCCCGTCGTCGACGAGAGCGGCTCGCTGCTCGGGGCGGTGACCGTGGACGACGTACTGGACCACATGCTGCCCGAGGACTGGCGGGAGACCGAGTTCCACCTCGACGAGGGCGTGCACGAGAGCATGCACGAGGAGAGCCACGCCGGCCGCGACAGCCACGGGGCCGACCGTGAGGACGCCCCTGAGGACGGCCACGGCCACGAGGACGGCCGCCGGGAGCCGGACGGCCCGCTCGGCGGGGAGGGACGCCATGGCGCCTGAGCGTGAGACCCGTGAGCGGGCCGCCACGGGGGCGACGGCGGCCCCCCGGCCGCGTATCCGGCTCGACCAGCCGAAGCCGCCGCGGCGCAGGCTGCTGCCCGAGTGGGACCCGGAGGCCTTCGGACGGTTCTCGGAACGCATCGCCCGTTTCCTCGGCACCGGGCGGTTCCTCGTCTGGATGACGGTCGTCATCATCATGTGGGTGGTCTGGAACGTCTTCGCGCCGGGCGGTCTGCGTTTCGACAACTACCCGTTCATCTTCCTGACCTTGATGCTGTCGCTCCAGGCCTCCTACGCGGCCCCGCTGATCCTGCTCGCGCAGAACCGGCAGGACGACCGCGACCGGGTCAACCTCGAACAGGACCGCAAGCAGAACGAGCGCTCCATCGCCGACACCGAATACCTCACCCGCGAGATCGCCACCCTGCGCATGGGCCTCGGCGAGGTCGCCACCCGCGACTGGATCCGCAACGAGCTCCAGGACCTGGTCAAGGAGCTGGAGGACCGGTATCCCGACGGTCACGGGGACGACCGGGTCGTATTCCCGGCGGAACGGTCGCACGGACGTGACGTAGACGACCGGTGACGGGCTTACCTGGGCCGAGGGGGAGCGCCGTACCATCGTCCGTATGGCTACGGAAGACGCGGTGCGTGAAGCACTGGCGACGGTGAACGACCCCGAGATCAACCGACCCATCACCGAACTGGGGATGGTCAAATCGGTGGAGATCGGTGCGGATGGCGTGGTCGCGGTCGCCGTGTACCTGACGGTCTCCGGCTGCCCGATGCGCGACACGATCACCCAGCGGGTGACGGAGGCGGTCTCGCGGGTCGAGGGGGTCACCGGTGTCGACGTCGAGCTCGACGTGATGAGCGACGAACAGCGCCGCGAGCTGGCGACGGCGCTGAAGGGCGGCACGGCCGAGCGCGAGGTGCCCTTCGCCAAGCCCGGCTCGCTCACCCGCGTGTACGCGGTCGCCTCCGGCAAGGGCGGTGTCGGCAAGTCCTCGGTGACGGTGAACCTGGCGGCGGCGATGGCCGCCGACGGACTCAAGGTCGGCGTCGTGGACGCCGACATCTACGGCCACTCGGTGCCGCGCATGCTCGGCGCGGACGGCAAGCCGACCCAGGTCGAGAACATGATCATGCCGCCGTCCGCGCACGGTGTGAAGGTCATCTCCATCGGCATGTTCACCCCGGGCAACGCGCCGGTGGTCTGGCGCGGCCCGATGCTGCACCGCGCCCTCCAGCAGTTCCTGGCGGACGTGTACTGGGGCGACCTGGACGTCCTGCTCCTGGACCTCCCGCCGGGCACGGGCGACATCGCGATCTCCGTCGCCCAACTCGTCCCGAACGCCGAGATCCTGGTCGTCACGACCCCGCAGCAGGCGGCGGCCGAGGTCGCCGAGCGCGCCGGCTCCATCGCCGTGCAGACCCACCAGAAGATCGTGGGCGTCATCGAGAACATGTCGGGGCTGCCCTGCCCGCACTGCGACGAGATGGTCGACATCTTCGGCACCGGCGGCGGCCAGTCGGTCGCCGACGGCCTGACCCGCACCACGGGCGCGACCGTCCCGGTCCTCGGGTCCATCCCGATCGACGTCCGCCTCCGCGAGGGCGGCGACGAGGGCAAGCCGGTGGTCCTGACCGACCCCGACTCCCCCGCCGGCTCGGCCCTGCGTGCCATCGCGGGCAAGCTGGGCGGCCGTCAGCGCGGCCTGTCGGGCATGTCGCTGGGAATCACCCCGCGCAACAAGTTCTAGGACTCCCGCGCGAAGCTCCAGCGCCGTCCTACTAAGGAGGGGGCGCCGTCCGCACGGACGGCGCCCCCTTCCTCGTAGCGGCTGTCGGGGCCTCGCAACGGCGGCCGGGCCCGCTGACCGCTACCAGGGCCTGCAGCGGCTACCAGGGGCTTTCCTAGGCGTATGCCGCGATGTCCTTGATCATCGCGAAGCCCAGCCCGTACGCGCTCATTCCCCGCCCGTACGCGCCCACGTGGACGCCTTCCTGGGTGGAACCCGCGAGGACCCAGCCGAACTCGGACTCGCGGTAGTGGAAGGTCGTGGGGACGCCGTCCACGGGGAGGGACAGGGTGGACCAGTCCGGACCGTCCAGGTCGTCGGCCAGCACCCACGCGGTCTCGGTCTGCTGGTCCAGCCAGTCGTCGCGCAGGGTGTGGTCCATCTGGCCGGGCCAGGTGAAGGACAGCAGTCCCACACCGGCCAGCCACGCCGCCGAGGACACCGAGGTGGCCTCCAGCAGTCCCGTGCCGTCCGCGCTGCGCCGTACGGGGCTGGCGGCCACGGTGACCACCACCGCGAACCGCTCCTTGTCCTCGCCCGGCTCGGGGCGCACCGAGGGCTCGTCCCCGTGCCCGATCGAACCGTGCTCGACGGCACCGTCCGCCGAGGTACCCACCTGCATCAGCCAGTGCGGCCCCGTGAAGGCCTCGTCGAGGCCGTACCAAGGGAAGGGCGCCAGCAGGTAGCCGTCGACCGTACGCCGGGCGGAGGGGACCTGTTGTCCGCCCTCCGCGGCCGGCGCCTGCGCGCCTACCCGACTTGTCGTCTCCATCTGCCGGACGCCTCCTCGCTCTCGTCGGACCGGGTGGCCCGCCCCCCTCGGGCGTCCTTGTCGGTCCGCACAACAACTGGGCAGCATAGCCACACCGCTCCGAGCAGCGGCGAAAGCGCCCGGCGCGTAAGGCGTGCGAACGGCGTATTCGGACCGCGCGGGGCATGTTCGCGGCCTGCGGACGAGCGTGATGACGAACACGTTCTCAGGCCGGACCCGCCCGGCCTCGGGCAGGGCTGTCGGGCCCGCGAGGGTCATGGACGCCCGGTCGCGCACGGCTCCTGCCGCGGCGGATCGCCGCGGTGCTCCGTACGGCTCAGGTGGCGTCGGCGTCGTAGGGCGGGTGCTCGTCGGCGTCGAGCTTCTCGCGCTTCTTCGTCATGTCGACGGAACCGCCGGCCGTGCCGTTGGTGGACCCGGTGGACCCGGTGGAGTCCGAGGAGTCGGACTCGCGGCCGTGCACCACGTCCGTGACCTCGGCCATCTCCTTCTTCAGGTCGAAGCCGTTACGGATCTCCTTGAGCCCCAGCTCGTCATTGTCCAGCTGCTTGCGTATGAACGTCTTGGGGTTGAGGTCCTCGAACTCGAAGTCCTTGAACTCCGGGCCGAGTTCATCGCGGATGTCCGCCTTGGCGCTCTCCGAGAACTCACGGATCTTGCGAATCGTGCGCGTGACGTCCTGAATCATCTTCGGGAGCTTCTCGGGACCGAAGACGAGCACGGCCAGGACGACCAGCGTCACCAGCTCAAGCGGTCCTACGTCATTGAACACCTGATAGCTCCTTGCGATGTCCTCGGTCCACGGCCCTCGGGAGTCTTCCGTGGTCCGGGCCGGGTCCAACGGTACCCGGCGTTCCTGTCCGTCCGGAACTGTCCCGGGGCTTCCGACTTCATGTACACCACTGGTTTTCCATGATGTTTGCCGTCCGGAGCTGCGACATCCTGCTCGACTGTGAGGTTCGTGTCACTCGCGGGCCGGGGCCGGCGGGCTCTCAGTCGCCGTCCGCCGAACCGAGGACCAGGGTGACCGTCCTCCGCGTGCCGCCCCGCCGGACGGTCAGCCGGAGCCGGTCGCCGGGCCGGTGGGCGCGGGTCTTCACGATGAGTTCCTCGCCGGAGTGGACCCGCCCGCCGTCGACCTCGGTGATCACGTCGCCCGCCCTGATGCCCGCCTTCGCGCCGGGTCCGCCGGTGGTGACGGGCGGACCGCCCCCGGCGGCCTTGGTGCCGACCCGCGCGCCGTCGCCCGCGTAGTTCATGTCGAGCGTGACACCGATCACGGGGTGGGTGGCCCTGCCGGTGTTGATGAGCTCTTCGGCGACGCGCTTGGCCTGGTTGACGGGGATGGCGAAGCCGAGCCCGATGGAACCGGCCTGACCGGTCCCCAGGTCGGAGCCGCTGTCGGCGGAGCGGATGGCGCTGTTGATCCCGATGACGCGGGCCCGGGAGTCGAGCAGGGGCCCGCCCGAGTTGCCGGGGTTGATCGGCGCGTCCGTCTGGAGCGCGTCCACGTACGAGACGTCGGTGCCGTCGCCCTTCTCGCCGCCCGCCGTGATGGGCCGTTCCTTGGCGCTGATGATCCCGGAGGTGACGGTGTTGGCGAGGTCGAAGGGCGCGCCGATGGCGACGACGGGGTCGCCGACCTGGACGCTGTCCGAGTTGCCCAGCGGCATCGGGGCGAGCCCGTGGACTCCCGAGACCTTGACCACGGCGAGGTCGTAGCCGCTGTCGTGTCCGACGACCTCGGCCTTCGCGGTCTCGCCGCCGCTGAAGGTCACGGATATCGTGCCGCCCGCGCCGGCCGGTTCGATCACGTGGTTGTTCGTGAGGATGTGGCCCTCGCCGTCGAGCACGAATCCGGTTCCGGTGCCCTCCTCCTCGCTCCCGCGCACATGCAGGGTGACGACGCTGGGCAGCGCGTGCGCCGCGATCCCGGCCACGCTGTCCGGGGCGCGTCCCGGGGCCTCCTTGGCGGCCTGCGGCAGCTCGATGTCCGTCAGCCCCCCGTTCCGCTCCAGATACGCCCCTACGGCGCCGCCCACTCCCCCGGACACCAGCGCGAGCGCGACGGCCCCGAGCACCAGGGCCTTCCTCGCCCTCTTGCGCCGCTCCACCGCGGTGGGCACGGCGACCCCGTTCTGCTGAAGGGGGCCGTTCTGAGGGAGGGGGCCGTTCTGAGGGAGGGGGCCGGGCGCGGCCCAGGGGTCGTAGTTCTGCCAGGGGTCGGGGACAGCGGACTCGGCCGGGGCGGGTGAGGCGGCGGGGCCGGCAGGGGGCTCGGATATCGGGGCCATCGGGTTCGAGGGTCCGGAGGGTTCCGGTACCTGGGGCAGGGCGTCGAAGGGCGCGCCGCCCTGGGCCGGGATTGCCCCTGCGAGAGGCGTTCCGGTGGCGGGGACTCCCTCCGCGAAATGCGTCCCGTGGGCCGGGGTGGCCGCCTCGGCCTGAGAACCCGGCCCATGCGAGCCATGCGTGTACGAGCCCTGCGCGTGCGGGTCCTGTGTGTCCTGGCCCTGCGCTTGCGGGCCCTGCGCCTGTGCGGCCGTCGGGTGCTGGACCGGCGGGGCGGGCGCCCACGGGCCCGGGCCGCCGTAGGGCGGGGTGCCGTAGGGGTCGGGGTCGTGCAGGGCCTTGGGGCGCCGGGGAGCGGGCCGCTCCAGCTCGAAGTCCCCGCCCCCGTCACCGACGCCCTGCGCATCCGCGCGAACGCCCGCAGGGAAGACACTCTCGGGGCCGGAAGAAACCCCTGCCCCCGTCGACCCGGGGATACCCGGGGGCCGCTCCAGTTCGAAGTCCCCGCCCCCGCCCCCGTCACCGACGCCCTGCGCATCCGCGCGAACGCCCGCAGGGAAGACGCTCCCGGCGCCGGAAGAGGCCCCTGCTTCCCCCGCGCCGGGGACACCCGGGGGCCGCTTCAGCTCGTAGTCGCCCCCGGTGTCGCCCTCGCGGGCCCTTGCCGGGTGGGCCTCGGGCGCGCTCGGCTCCGCACCGGCCTCCGCGCTCTCCGCGAGGGCGGCGGGGTGCGGGGAATCCGGTTCCGTGAGGTGAGCCGGCGCGGTGTCCGCCCCCGTGTCCTGGGGCCGGGGTCGGCTCCACCACTTCGCCTTCGTGGGCCTGCCCTCGTTCATGCTCTCCCCACACCTGGCCCGCGGCACGATTCGCCGACGGTCACCACAGACTTGTCGACTCCGCGCCCGTGATCCCTCCCGCGGACGCGGCCCACCCCGGATTCAACCAGGTTCATGGGCCGACGCGCAGAGGGCGGGGCTCAGTGAACGTTACGAGGGGTGGGGGACGAGGAGGAAGAGGGGGACGGTGTGACGGCGGGGGCGGTGAGCAGCCCCGGAGCCGGAGTCAGCGCGAGCGGCTGTGCGTTGGTGAGCGGACGTATGAGCGGGGACATCGCGGCGGCACCGGCGACCACCGGTGTCGTCAGCGTGCGCACGGCGTCCTGATCACGGTCCGCCGGAGCGGGAACTCCGGGCAGCAGTGGTGCGGACACCCCGGTCGGTGCCACCGGACCATTGCCGAGCGCCCGCTCGCCCTGGGCGAGTGCCGGTCCGACGGACCGGCGGCGCTGCGACTCTGGAGTCGTGGCGGCCCCCGTGCCCTGGGAACGGGACGGCGTCACATTGCTTCCGGTGCCGGCCCCGCCGCGCGCGTCCGGGGTGTCTCCGGGCACTCCGGTGGACACTCCGCCGAGCGCGACCGCGGCCAGCGACACCGCGCCCGCCGCGGCGAAGGCGAACCGCAGCCCGCGCGAGGCCGACCGCTCGGCCTCGTGACGGCTGACGTCATGGATGCGGAAGCCGCGCCCCGGAGCGGGGGGCAGCGCATCGGCGTGCGGTCCCGCAGGCACGTAACCGAAGGGTTCGCCCCGCATTCCGAGGACGCCGGGCAGACCGGAGCCGGTGGAGCCGCCGGGAAGTCTTCCGCCGCCGAATCCTCCTCCGCCCAGCCGCGAGCTGTCGGAGTCGCCTCCTCCGGGAAGTCCCTGGAGTCGGGCCAGGAAGCTTTCGGAGGGGGGTGGCGGGGCCATTTCCGCGAAGACGTTCTTCAGTCGGCGCTGGGCGTCGGCCTCGGCCTTGCACTTCGCGCAGGTGGCGAGGTGGGCCAGGACGCGGTCGCGCGACTCATGACCGAGCTCTCCGTCCACCAGGGCGGAAAGTCGGTCCCCGAGGTGCTGCTCGGCATGGGTAGGACGGGTTCCACTCACGCGGTCGCGCCCCCTCCCCCCAGCACGGGCACACGGGCCGCGAACGAGCGTCGCTCGGCGCGGGCCTCGGGAGACCGGTGTGCCAGGGCCTTGCGCAGCTGGGAGCGGCCGCGGTGGATCCGGGAGCGGACCGTGCCGAGCTTGACGCCCAGGGTCGCGGCGATCTCCTCGTAGGACAGTCCCTCGATGTCACAGAGGACGACGGCGGCGCGGAACTCGGGCGCGAGGGTGTCCAGCGCCTGCTGGACGTCGGCGTCGAAGTGCGCGTCGTTGAAGACCTGCTGCGGGGAGGGCTCACGGCTGGGCAGTCGCTCGGCCGCGTCGTCGCCGAGGGCGTCGAAACGGATGCGCTGCTTGCGCCGCACCATGTCGAGGAAGAGGTTCGTGGTGATGCGGTGCAGCCAGCCCTCGAAGGTGCCGGGTGTGTAGGTCGACAGCGAGCGGAAGACACGGACGAAGACTTCTTGAGTGAGGTCCTCGGCGTCGTGCTGGTTGCCCGTCAGGCGGTAGGCCAGACGGTAGACGCGACCGCTGTGGGTGCTGACGATCTCCTCCCAGGTCGGCGGAGTCCACGCCTGCGACTCCGCGTCGGTGGTGAACGTCGCGGTCTGCGCCGGGGCAGCAACGTGGAACTGGTCAGCGTTGTCGGTCACGGATTTCGGCTCACCCGCTGATCTGAGTAGGCGCCGAAGCACCCCTCCCCGATCCACAGGCGCAGCCGCACCTCCCCTGTCGGCTCTGGTGGTGTCCAGTGGAGCCCCTACCATAGCCACCTCGCCCGTTAGCTCCGGATAAGCGGTTTTACGAGAATTTGATACGGGCTCATATGGGCGCGCCGACGTCTGCCCGCTGCCCCGCTCCGTGTACCGATCCATCGACTTCCCCCCGCCAGGTTTCCCCACCCTTCTAAACGCCCGGTCCCATCCGCAGGTTCCCGGCACCAACGGATACAGTCACGCCCAGGCAATCACGGGGACAGGAGAGGGTCATTACCGGCAACCGGCAGACGAGCTGGGCGGCGTTCGCCGACGCCTTTGTCGCCGAGGACGAGGCGCTTCGCTGGGCCCGGGACCGGGCTCACGAGGCCGGCCTGCGCTCGGTGTCGCCCGGCACGGGCGCCGCGCTGCGCCTGCTCGCCGGCACCCTCGACGCGAAGGCGGTCGCCGAGATCGGTACCGGGACCGGCGTCTCCGGAATTCATCTTCTGCACGGCATGCGGCCGGACGGGGTACTGACCACGGTGGATCCGGAGCCGGAGCGCCAGCAGTTCGCCCGCCAGGCCTTCCGCGCCGCCGGTTTCGCCAGCAATCGCGCGCGCTTCATCCCGGGCCGCGCACTGGACGTCCTGCCCCGTCTCGCGGACGCGGGCTACGACCTCGTCTTCTGCGACGGCGACCGCCTGGAGAGCCTGGACTACCTCGCTGAATCGTTGCGCCTGCTGCGTCCGGGCGGGCTCGTCGCGTTCGAGGGCGTCTTCGCGGACGGCCGCACCGTGGACTCGGGACCGCAGCCGGTGGAAGTGAGCCGGCTGCGCGAACTGCTGCGCGCCGTGCGCGAGAGCCAGGAGCTGGTGCCGTCGCTGCTGCCGGTGGGCGACGGCCTGCTGTGCGCGGTCAAGCGCTGACCCCGCTGCCCGATCCGCTGCCCGGCCCGTTTCCCGCCGGACGCCTCCGACCAGGCCGTATACCCCCGCCAGTCACCGCCGGCCGAGCGGCGCGGCAGTCCCGTACGCCGGAAAAAAACGGCTTCCCCGGCACCAGGTTCGGTGCCGGGGAAGCCGAAGAGGTAAGGGTCGCGTTCCGCGTCAGCCGACGACCTTCTTGAGGGCGTCGCCGAGCGCGTCGGCCTCGTCAGGGGTCAGCTCGACGACGAGCCGACCGCCGCCTTCGAGCGGAACGCGCATGACGATGCCCCGCCCCTCCTTGGTCACCTCGAGCGGGCCATCGCCCGTCCGCGGCTTCATGGCCGCCATGCTCGTTCCCCTTCCTGAAACCAGCTCATCGTCGCCGACGGCCCCCTCGGAGGGCACGCACGTCCCCTCATAGGACACACGTCACCGGCATCGAACACATTGCTTCCAGGCCATTATCCCGCATCTCAGGACCCGATGACCAACATCAGTCGGCATCGCTTGCGCAACGCGCTTGAGCAAAACCACTCATTTCGGCGATGTGGCTGCGATACTGCGCCGCCCGCACGGACTTCCACGGGGCGGAATTCTTTGATGCAGGTCACATGTACGCCCCGCGCCACCGCCGGTGATCTCCGCCATGCTGTCATCGGACACAGGACGTACCGGCCGGTACGACGAGCCGCGACCCCGGAAGGGACCCACCATGGCCGACACCGTGCTCTACGAGGTGAGCGACGGACTCGCGACGATCACGCTGAACCGCCCCGAGGCGATGAACGCGATGAACACCGAGACCAAGGTCGCCTTCCGGGACGCGGCGCAGGCGGCCGCGGCGGACGACGCCGTGCGGGCGATCCTGCTGACCGCCGCCGGTGACCGCGCGTTCTGCGTCGGACAGGACCTCAAGGAACACATCGGGCTGCTGGCCGCCGACAAGCAGTCGGGGTCGCGCCACACCATGAGCACCGTGCGCGAGCACTACAACCCCATTGTGCGGGCCCTGACCGGCGCCGCGAAGCCCGTGGTGGCCGGGGTCAACGGCGTCGCGGCCGGGGCCGGATTCGGTTTCGCGCTCGCGGCGGACTATCGCGTCGTCGCCGACACGGCCGCCTTCAACACGTCCTTCGCCGGAGTCGCGCTGACCGCCGACTCGGGGATCTCCTGGACGCTGCCCCGCGTCATCGGCCCGAGCCGTGCCGCCGATCTGCTGCTCTTCCCGCGCAGCATCACCGCCCAGGAGGCGTACGAGCTGGGCATCGCGAACCGGCTGGTTCCGGCCGGCGAGCTGCACGCGGAGGCGGAGAAGGTGGCGCGGGCACTGGCCGCCGGACCGACGCTCGCGTACGCCGCGCTGAAGGAGTCCCTCGCTTTCGGACTCACCCACTCGCTGGACGAGACCCTGGAGAAGGAGGACGAGCTCCAGGCACGGGCCGGCGCGTCCGAGGACCACACCATCGCGGTCCAGGCGTTCGTCAACAAGGAGAAGCCGAAGTACCTGGGCCGCTGACGGACCGGGAGCGGCGCCGCGGCCGCCCGTGGCCCTGCGGCGCCACTCCCGGGACCTCGCCCGTCCTACGGGCGTCCTGTGGCCTGTGACACCGGTTCCCGCGTCCCCGAAGGGGCGCCCCGGTCACGCGGCGTCGCGCACCGCGCAGTCCGCCAGGTGGTCGTTCACCAGGCCGCAGGCCTGCATCAGGGCGTACGCCGTCGTCGGGCCCACGAAGCGGATGCCACGCTTTTTGAGGGCCTTGGAGAGGGCTGTCGACTCGTCGGTGACGGCCGGCACGTCGGAGAGCTTCTCCGGGGCCGGACGGGAGGCGGGGTCGGGGGCGAAGGACCAGATCAGCTCGTCCAGCTCGCCCGGGGCCCAGCCGGCCAGCACGCGCGCGTTGGCGACGGTCGACCGGATCTTGGCGCCGTTGCGGATGATCCCCGGATCGGCGAGCAGCCGCTCCTCGTCGGCCTCCGTGAACGTCGCGACCCGGGCGATCTCGAAGTCCGCGAAGGCGGCGCGGAAGCCGGACCTGCGGCGCAGGATGGTGATCCAGGACAGTCCCGACTGGAACGCCTCCAGGCACAGCCGCTCGTAGAGGGCGTCGTCGCCGTGGACCGCCCGGCCCCACTCCTCGTCGTGATAGGCCACGTAGTCCTCGGTGGACAGCGCCCAGGGGCAGCGCAGGGCGCCGTCGGGTCCCGCGAGCACGTCGCTCACTGCTCGTCCTCCGGGTGCTTGCGCAGTGAGGTGGTGTGGCTCGCCGCACGGGCGCCCGCGAGCGCGGACTCCAGGTCGGCGATCCGGGCATCCCGCTCGCCGATCTCGGCGCCCAGACGGCCGAGTGCGTCGTCGACGTCCGCCATGCGGTAACCGCGCACGGTGACGGCGAAGCGCAGCGCGTCCACGTCGCCCTTGTGCACCGGACGGTCGTAAGGCAGCGGATCGCGCAGCCGCTCGGGCTCGGCGTCGGGAAGGGGGGCGCCCTCGCCGCCGCCCACCACGGACAGGGTGACCGCGGCGACCACGACGGCGAGTGCGACGACCAGGAACAAGAACATGAACATCGCTGAGGTCCCCACGCTCTGGTGCCGGCGCGGGTCGCGTCGGCGCGAAACTACTGGTGCTGACGAAAGCAGCCTGACGCTGGAAGTGTCAGGCTCCGATCGTGCCATGCGAGTCTGACAGTTAAGGTCGCAGGCGGCTTATCAGTGCGACTTACTGGGAGAGGTCACAGGGGATGCTCAGGCTGGGCAGGCGCGAATTCGGCGCGCACGAGCCGGTGATCATGGCGATCGTGAACCGGACCCCGGACTCCTTCTACGACCAAGGAGCCACCTTCCGCGACGAGCCCGCCCTCGCGCGCGTGGAGCAGGCGGTGTCCGAGGGCGCCGCCATCATCGACATCGGCGGGGTCAAGGCCGGGCCCGGCGAGGAGGTCACCGCCGAGGAGGAGGCGCGCCGCACGGTCGGCTTCGTAGCCGAGGTGCGCCGCCGCTTCCCGGACGTGATCATCAGCGTCGACACCTGGCGGCACGAGGTCGGCGAGGCGGTCTGCGAGGCCGGTGCCGATCTCCTCAACGACGCCTGGGGCGGGGTCGATCCGCGGCTGGCCGAGGTGGCCGCCCGGTACCGGGTGGGGCTCGTGTGCACGCACGCCGGGGAGTCCGAGCCGCGGACGCGTCCGCACCGGGTCACGTACGACGACGTGATGGCCGACGTCCTGCGGGTCACGCTCGGCCTGGCGGAGCGCGCGGTCGCCCTCGGAGTGCCCCGCGAATCGGTGCTCATCGACCCCGGGCACGACTTCGGGAAGAACACCCGGCACAGTCTGGAGGCGACCCGGCGGCTCCCGGAGATGGTGTCCACCGGGTGGCCGGTTCTCGTCTCCCTCTCCAACAAGGACTTCGTGGGCGAGACGCTCGACAAGCCGGTCAAGGAACGGGTCCTCGGAACGCTGGCGACGACCGCCGTCTCGGCCTGGCTGGGGGCCCAGGTGTACCGCGTCCACGAGGTCGCGGAGACGCGTCAGGTGCTGGACATGGTGACGTCCATCGCCGGACACAGGCCGCCGGCGGTGGCCCGGCGCGGGCTGGCGTAGCGGACGGACCGCGCGGACGCACGGGAGGGGCCGACTCCGCAGCCCGTCCCGTGCCCCTCGGCCCGTGGAACGTCGAACCGGCGACCGGCGACCCGGCGACCCGGCGAGGAGAGCCTCTAGCGGGGGCCCGCCTCCTTCGACACCAGCGCCACCGCTTCGTCCACCTCGTCGGTCAGGTGGAACAGCATCAGGTCCTTCTCCGACGCCTTGCCCTGGGCGATGAGGGTGTTCTTGAGCCAGTCCACGAGGCCGCCCCAGTACTGCGTGCCGAACAGCACGATGGGGAAGCGGGTGACCTTCTGGGTCTGGACCAGGGTGAGCGCCTCGAAGAGTTCGTCGAGGGTGCCGAGACCGCCGGGCAGGACCACGAATCCCTGCGCGTATTTGACGAACATCATCTTCCGGACGAAGAAGTACCGGAAGTTCAGGCCGATGTCGACGTACTGGTTCAGCCCCTGTTCGAAGGGGAGCTCGATACCGAGGCCGACGGAGATGCCCTTCGCCTCGCAGGCACCCTTGTTGGCGGCCTCCATGGCACCAGGTCCACCGCCGGTGATCACCGCGAACCCGGCCTCGACCAGGCCCCGGCCGAGGGCGACGCCCGCCTCGTACTCGGGCGAGTCCACCGGTGTCCGGGCCGAGCCGAACACACTGATCGCGGGCGGGAGTTCGGCCAGCGTGCCGAAGCCTTCGATGAACTCCGACTGGATGCGCAGCACCCTCCAGGGATCGGTGTGCACCCAGTCCGAGGGGCCGCCCGCATCCAGCAGCCGCTGGTCCGTGGTGCTCGCCTGGACCTGGTCCCGCCTGCGCAGCACCGGGCCCAGCCGCTGCTCATCCGGTGGCCGCTTCTTGCCCCTCGGGTCGCCAGTAGCCATGTCCACTCCCTCCGCGTAGGGATCTCCCCCGCTCCGGCCCGAGGCCGGTGCGGGGGAAGGTCGTTCCGCCCCAGAGTAGATCTCCGCTGGTTACGGCGGGGGGACGCGGGCATGTCCGCCATGAACAGCCGACGGATACGCGGGTCCGCCTAGGCGGTGAGCCAGTCGCGCAGTCGCTGTTCGCCCGCGAGGATCTTGGCCGCTTCCACCCGTTCGTCCCGCTTGTGCGCCAGGTGGGGATTACCGGGGCCGTAGTTGACCGCCGGGATGCCGAGCCCGCTGAAGCGGGAGACGTCCGTCCAGCCGTACTTGGGCTGCGGGGTGCCCCCCACGGCCTCGATGAACGCGACGGCGGCCGGGTGGGAGAGGCCGGGGAGGGCGGCACCGCTGTGGTCGTCGATCACGAACTCGGCCACACCGCAGTCGGCGAAGACCTCGCGGACGTGCTCGATCGCCTCCTCCTCGGTGCGGTCGGGCGCGTAGCGGAAGTTGACGGTGACGACGCACTCGTCGGGGATCACATTGCCCGCGACACCGCCCGAGATGCCCACCGCGTTCAGGCCCTCGCGGTACTCCAGGCCGTCGATCACCGGGTAGCGCGGCTCGTACGCTGCCAGCGCGGCCAGGATCGGCGAGGCCGCGTGGATCGCGTTCGAGCCCATCCAGCTGCGGGCGGAGTGGGCCCGTTCGCCCTTGGTCTTCAGCAGCACCCGCAGCGTGCCCTGGCAGCCGCCCTCGACCTGCCCGTCGGAGGGCTCCAGGAGCACCGCGAAGTCGCCCCGCAGCCAATCGGGGTGGGCCTCGGCCACATGCTTCAGCCCGTTCAGATGGGCCGCGACCTCTTCGTTGTCGTAGAAGACGAAGGTGAGGTCCCGGTTGGGTTCGGGGACGGTGGCCGCGATCCGGAGCTGGACCGCGACGCCCGACTTCATGTCGCAGGTGCCGCAGCCCCACAGCACGCCGTTCTCGTCGAGCCGGGAGGGCACGTTGCCGGCGATCGGCACGGTGTCGATGTGACCGGCCAGGACGACCCGCTCGGCGCGGCCGAGGTTCGTGCGGGCCACGACGTTGTTGCCGTACCGGTCGACCGTCAGATGCGGCAGGGCGCGCAGGGCGGCCTCGACGGCGTCCGCGAGCGGCTTCTCGTTGCCGCTCTCCGAGGGGAAGTCGACGAGCTGCGCGGTGAGCTCGGCTGCGTCCAGGGTGAGGTCAAGCGGGATGTCGGCCATGGCGTCGACCCTAGCGCTCCCGGCCGACGGGTCCCGAAAACAGCCGGATGCGGTCGTATCCACCGGCCGCGCGGCCGTTGTCCACAGCCACCCAGATCGCCGACAGCGGTCTCCGTTACCTTGTACGCGTGTCTGAGCCGTCCCCCACTCCTGTCCGGCGCCGTCGTCGCCTCCTTCGCTTCGGAGGGGCCCTCGTGGTCCTGTTCGCGATCGCGGGTTATCTCGGCGTGCAGTACCTCACGGGCGGCGTGGGCGCGCCCCGGTGCAAGGTCGTCTCCGGCAACGGCGACGGCGCGTCGTACGAGTTCACCCCCGAACAGGCGGTGAACGCGGCGACGATCTCGGCGATCGGCACCTCCCGCGGCATGCCCGAGCGCGCGGTGGCCATCGCCCTCGCGACGGCGCTCCAGGAGTCGGGGCTGCGCAACATCCAGCACGGCGACCGGGACTCCCTCGGTCTGTTCCAGCAGCGGCCGTCGCAGGGCTGGGGCACACGGAAGCAGATCATGGACCCGACGTACGCGTCGGGCGTCTTCTACGAGCACCTGGCCAAGGTGCCCGGCTACTCGCGGCTGCCGCTCACCGTCGCCGCGCAGCGGGTGCAGCACAGCGGTTTTCCGCAGGCGTACGCGAAGCACGAGCCGGACGCCACGCTGCTCGCCGCCGCGCTGACCGGCCGCGCGGCGGCCACGCTGACCTGCCAGGGGCGCCCGGCCGCGACCCCGGCGGGCGGCCCGGCGCCGGTGCGGGCCGCGCTCGCACGGGACTTCGGGCGCGATGTGCTCCAGGAAGCGGGTGCCACCGTGGGCGCCGAGGGTTCCTCCGCGTCGCCGACACCGGCCGCCCCGGCCTCTCCGGCCTCTCCGAAGTCCGCCGACCGGACCGTGACGGTCCCCGTGCGCGAGGAGTCCACCGCCGGGACCGGGGTGGTCCGCCGCGGCTGGGAGCTGGCGCACTGGGCCGTGGCCAACTCCTCGTCCCTGCACATCGAGCGGGTGTCGTACGCGGGGCGCGAGTGGACCGCGGGGACCTCGGAGGGCTCGTGGCGCACGGCCGACGAGAAGAGCGGTTCGGGGGCGAAGAAGGCCGCGGCCGAGGTCCGGATCGTGACCGGGCAGTAGTACGGACCCTCACCCGTTGGGAGGACCGGCCCTCTGCGGGCCGGCGATGTGCGCACACTTTCGGGCACTCACTCCGTCGCCCGGGAAATCCCTTGAGAACAAAGGGCCACAGGGATTCCGCGGGCTTGCCCGCCGGGCAGCGTTTGCCCGTTTTTATCCACAACCGATAATGCGACGCATTACCAACTCTTTGCGGCGGGCCACCGCAACCTTCGCGGACTTCGAGCGGTAGTCACTGCGTCCGAGCCCGGAACGATCACCTCAGGCGATCACCTCAGTGGATCAGCATCCGGTGACGCGGTCGGTCGGCAGCCAGCCGGTCGACTGCCGGGCGGCAGGACACTTCCCCGTTCTCTTCCGTCTAAGGAGCACCATGTCCCTCCCCCTGACCCGCCGGATCGCCCGTGTCGTGCTGCTCGTCGCGGCCGGAGCGGCGCCCGTGGTCGGCGCGGCCGGCTCCGCCTGCGCGGCGGCCGACCTGCCGGCCACCCCCAGCCTCGGCGGGCTGACCGCCCTGGACGGCGCCAACGTCGGCAACACCGTCGACGGAGCGGCGCAGAACGTCACCGGGATCGCCGGCAAGTCCGGCGGGAAGGTCGCCAAGAAGGCCACGCCCGCCGCACGGAAGGTGACCGGGGACGCGGCCGGACATGCCGGCGGCCTCGTCGGCGACACCGCGAAGACCGCGGCGGGCAGCGGCCTGCCGACGGACACCGTGACCCGGGGCGGCCTGCCGACGGGACAGCTGCCGCTGAAGGGCCTGCCGCTGGGCTAGCCCGGCAGGGGCCTACGGCGACGGGGGTCCGGGGAACTCGCTTCCCCGGACCCCCGTTTCGCTGCGCTGGGCCGCGCCTGCCGGGCTACCGCAGGCGTTCCACCGCCGCCGCCACGCGCTCGTCCGAGGCGGTGAGGGCCACGCGGACGAAGTTCTCGCCCGCCTCGCCGTAGAAGTCACCGGGGGCCACCAGGATGCCCAGGTCGGCCAGGTGGGTCACCGTGGACCAGCAGGACTCGTCCCGGGTGGCCCAGAGGTAGAGGCTCGCCTCGCTGTGCTCGATACGGAAGCCGTGGTTCAGGAGGGCGTCGCGCAGGGCGGTGCGGCGGGCGGCGTAGCGGTCGCGCTGTTCTCGGACGTGGGTGTCGTCCGAGAGGGCGGCGACCACGGCGGCCTGCGTGGGCGCGGAGGTCATCATGCCGCCGTGCTTGCGGATCGCGAGGAGTTCGCCGAGGACGGCGGGGTCGCCCGCGAGGAACGCGGCGCGGTACCCGGCCAGGTTCGAGCGCTTGGAGAGCGAGTGGACCGAGACGATCCCCTCGTAGGAGCCGCCGCACACGTCGGGGTGCAGCACCGAGACCGGGTCGGCCTCCCAGCCCAGCTCGATGTAGCACTCGTCGGAGAAGACGAGGATGCCGTGCTCACGGGCCCAGGCGACGATCCGGGTGAGTTCCGCGGCGGACAGGACCCTGCCGGTCGGGTTCGACGGGGAGTTCAGCCACAGCAGCTTCAGGTCCGTCGGGTCGAGGTCCGTCGGGTCGTCGTAGACCACGTGCTCCGCCCGCGCGAGCCGCGCGCCGACCTCGTACGTCGGGTACGCGAGCCGCGGGTACGCGACCTTGTCGCCGGGGCCGAGGCCGAGCTGGGTCGGCAGCCAGGCGACCAGTTCCTTGGAGCCGACGATCGGCAGGACATGGCGGTGGGTGATGTCCCGCGCGCCGAGCCGTCGCTCCACCCAGCCCGTGAGCGCGTCCCGCAGCTCGGGCGTGCCCCACACCGTGGGATAGCCGGGCGAGTCCGCGGCCGCGACCAGAGCCTTCTGGATCAGCTCGGGCACCGGGTCGACCGGGGTGCCGACGGACAGGTCGACGATGCCACCCGGGTGAGCGGCGGCGGTCGCCTTGTAGGGCTCCAGCTTGTCCCAGGGGAAGGTGGGAAGCCGGTCGGAGACTGCGGACACGGGATCGGGCTCACTTTCTCGTACGTACGACCCGTACCGGCGGAAAACCGGATACGTGCTGTTGCACGGACTGCTGCGGGGGCTGATACGGCAAATGCCTCGGTCCCGTACGGCGATCGAAGCGATCAGCTGTACGGGACCGAGGCGGCGCGTATGCGGGCCGCTTACTGGTTCTGCGGCGGCAGCGCTGCGATGAAGGGGTGGTCGCGCTCGATCAGACCGAGCTTGCTGGCGCCGCCGGGCGAGCCGAGCTCATCGAAGAACTCGACGTTCGCCTTGTAGTAGTCCTTCCACTCTTCCGGAGTGTCGTCCTCGTAGAAGATCGCCTCGACCGGGCACACCGGCTCACAGGCTCCGCAGTCGACGCATTCGTCCGGGTGGATGTACAAGGACCGGGAGCCCTCGTAGATGCAGTCGACCGGGCACTCCTCGATGCACGCCTTGTCCTTGACGTCGACACAAGGCTGCGCGATGACGTAGGTCACGCTGTCGTTCCTCCTCGATAGGGCGCTGGCGGGCCTCCGTAGGCTCCGCCGCCTGGCGCGCGGGAGCGCGGCGTCGTCGATGCCCGCCCCTAGTATCTCCGTTCTTGGGCATGATCCGAACAGGAGGGGTGAACTGACCTGTGGAAATCTCTGCTTCCGGCCGCCTGGAGGTCCGGATCACCGCTGCTGACGTGGGAAAACGCGTCTCGGTGCGACGCTTGATCGACGACGCAGACACGGTGGAGAAGTTCACCGATACGGTCGGCGTTCTCACATCATGGGACGACGGTGTGCTGCTGATCACACGGCGGACCGGCGAGCGTGTCCGGATCGCGGAAACCTCGCTGGTCGCGGGCAAGGTCGTACCGTCCGCCCCGGCACGACGGCGCGGACCCGCGGCGTCCTACGAGGAGCTGGCGCGGGTCGCCGCGCGGGCCTGGCCGCCGGTGGAGAGCGAGCGGCTCGGCGGCTGGGAGCTGCGGGCGGCGGGCGGCTTCACCCGGCGCGCCAACTCCGTACTCCCGCTGGGCGACCCGGGCGTGCCGCTCGACCGGGCGCTGACGTACGTACGGGACTGGTACGCCGCCCGCGACCTGCCCGCCTACGTCCAGACCGCCACCGGCGCCGAGGGCGCGCAGGAGCTGCTCTGCGCGGAGCTGGAGGCGCGCGGCTGGACGCGTGAGGTGACCGCCGAGCTGTGGATCGGCTCGCTCGCGCCGGTCGCGGACCTGGAGGTACCCGCGGCTTCCGGTGCTCCGGGGACTCCCGAGGCTCCCGAGGCTCCCGAGGCTCCCGAGGTGACGCTCTCCCGCACGGCCGACGAGGCGTGGCTCGGCCGCTATCAGCGCAAGGGCGTGAGCGACGTGGCGCTGAAGGTGCTGGGCGGCGGGCCCTCGGTGTGGTTCGCGACGGTGCCCGGTGCCGGGGGTGCGGCTCCGGCCGCGATCGGGCGGTGCGTGGTGGACGGTCGCTGGGCCGGTTTCGCCGCGGTCGAGGTCGACCCGGCCCAGCGCCGCAGGGGCCTCGCCAGCGCCGTCATGGCCGTCCTGGCCGGCCGGGCCCTGGCGGAGGGCGCCTCGGCGGCCTGGCTCCAGGTGGAGGCGGACAACGCCGGGGCGCGGGAGCTGTACGCCGGTATGGGCTTCGGCCCGCACCACGCGTACCACCACTACCGGTGGACTCCGGACGCCGGTACGGACTCCCTGGCGGACGCCGCTGCGGCAGGCTCCGACACAAACGTCGGCACAGTGACCGGCCGCGCGCCGGACAGCGGTTTCGGTGGGGTTGAGCGGGATGCCGAGCCGGGTGTCGAGCCGTATCGATCGACGTGAAGGGGCACGAGTCAGCCATGCGTTCCCCCCAGCCCCCGCAGCCGGAACGAGCCGACGAGGTACGGCGGCGCTTCGCCGACGAGGCGCGGGCCGAGCGGCCCGATCTGGCGGCACTGTGCCTGCTGGTGGGCGCCGCGGCGGACGGGACCCTGGACGAGGCCGGGATCGACGCGGCGCAGATCGAGCTGGACGAGCTGGCGGGCCGCCTGCCCTTCCGTCCGGGCGGCCCCCGCTCCTGGGCGACCGCCCTCGCGGAACTCCTCGGCGGGCGCTGCGGCTACCGGGGCTCACCGGGTGACTACCAGCGGCTGGAGTCCTCCCTGCTGCACTCGGTGCTGCGTCGGCGGCGCGGGCTGCCGATCCTGCTCTCGGTGGTGTGGATGGAGGTCGCCCGACGGGCCGGCGCACCGGTCTACGGGGTCGCGCTGCCCGGTCACTTCGTGGTGGGGTTCGGACCGCCCGAGCAGCAGGTGCTGGCCGATCCCTTCGACGGCGGGCGCGTCCTGACCGGCTCCGACGCGGAACTCCTCGTCGCGGGCGCGACCGGCGCCCCGCTCGACCCGTCGATGCTCACCCCGGCCGACCCGCTCGACATCGTCGTGCGCATCCTGAACAACATCCGGGCCTGGGCCGCCGCCCGCCCCGAACGCTCCGACGTGGCCCTGTGGTCCGTGGAACTCTCCCTGCTGCTGCCCTCGCACCCGGCACGCCTTCGCTACGAGCGCGCCCAACTCCTCGTCCAGCGCGGCGACTTCCTGGCCGGAGCCATCGAACTCGACGCGTACGCCGACGTGGTGGCAGCAGTGGACGAACCGGCGGCCGCCCGAGTGCGCCAACAGGCCCATGCGGCACGGGCGATGCTCAACTGACCTCGCCCGACCGCCGCCCGACCGCCCGACCGCCGCCCGACCGCCGGTCCGCCCGACCGGCAGCGCCGACGCGAGCGGGTGGTCACTCTCCGGCCGGGCGCCCCTCACCGGCGAGGGTCCGCATCTCCTCGATGTCCTCCGGGTCGATGTCCAGTTTCATCGCCTCGGCGAGCAGCGCACCGATCCGCTCGGTCCGCCCCCGATCCGCGAGAAACTGTGCGTATTGCAGGTACGCGTCCTCGTCCTGGTGGTCGATCGCTTCCTGGTAGCGCCGCTCGGCCTGCTCCCACTGTTCGAGGTCCTCGTGCAGGAGCGCGAGATTCAGGTAGGCGTTGATCTCCTCGTCCTTGCCGATGGCCGCCTCGTAGTGGGACACGGCCTCCTGCTCGGCGCCGCCGTCGACCAGGTGGAGCGCGTAGGCGAAATGCGCGCCCGGCAGTTCCTCGGCGAGGGCCTCGCGCAGATGCCGACCGGCCTCCTCCATGTCTCCGATGGCGTTCTCGACCTCGCCGAGCACGACCAGGACCGACCGGTGCCCGGCGTCCAGGGCCTGTCGCAGCCAGGGGAGCGCTTCCTCGTACTCCTCCTCGTCGGCCAGTAGCCTGCCGAGGTTGCCGGCCGCCATGGTGTCGCCCTGGTCCACCGCCCGGCGCAGGAGTGCGGCCGCCTCGTCGAGACGTTCGTCGTCCTCGCTGAGGAAGCTGCCGTAGTCGTTGAGCGCTCTCGGGTTCTTCTCGGCCAGCGCACGCCGGTAGTACTCCTCCGCGCGCGTGCGGTCCCCGACCTCGTCGGCCAGGACCGCCGCGGTCCACAGCGCGACGTCCCGGCCGCCGCGGGCGGCATGCTCCAGGGCCGCGACGGCGTCCTCGGGCCGGTCGAGCTGTATGAGCAGATCGGCCAGGGCCTCGTACGCCCCGGCGTTGCCCGCCTCGGCGGCCACGGAGATCAGCTCCAGCGCGGCGTCGATGGCACCCCACTCGTCCACGAGGTCCAGGATCTTCTCCGCGACCTCGTCGTCCGGGCCGGTCCACGCCCGCAGATACAGGGCCAGGGATGCGGCGAAGTCGCCTGCCGCCCAATGTCGTTCCGCCTGGGCCTCAAGATTGTCTTCCGCCATGAGGGCATCCTCTCGTATCGGTGATCCTGGCTCGTGACCGCCCGCGGCCCCGGGGTGCGCCCGGCGCCGGGCGCACCTTTGGGGACCGTTCGGCCGTCGGCGTCGCTCGGGCGGAGCGGGGCGGTGATTCCCGCGGGTGGCTACAGCCAGCCCTTC